>CAYQTW010000108.1:0-9231 GCA_964420485.1 uncultured Anaerolineales bacterium | reverse complement strand
CCCCAGAGATGCATCAGCACACTGACGACGATAAGCGCCTTGCCCCACCAGCGCAACTTGCCACCCGTCCCCAGCGCCACCAGGAGTAGACCCAGCGGCAGCCAATCCAGCGCAAAGCGGTAGCCAAATTGGTAGGAGCCGGTGTTAAAATAGAGCAACGAGGGCAACTGTACGAGCGCGATAGAGAGCCATAGCCCCACATGCAGAGGATCGAGTGGGACGCAGATACACGCAGATTTTCGCAGATGAAACAGAGAATCAGCGTGTCTCTGCGTTAATCTGCGTCCTGAATCCAAGAGCCGCTGAACTTTTGGGCTCAGGATAAGCAACAGCGCCGGGCAGGTGAGCAGCAGTCCCATCCCCCACGGGTCTGGCTCGGCGCGGAGGGGAGCCAGCGAGACGAGTGGGGGCCGGATCAACAGCGTGTACAGGTTTTCCGGCACAAAGTGGAGGCTGAACTGGCCCCAGGTCGCCTGGCGCTCCAGCAGCGCACCTGGACTGTTCATCCAGCGGTAGCCGAACTCGATGGGGCTGCCAAAGCGCGCCCAGTTGTAGGCCGCTTGTCCCAGCAGCGCGGGCGCCATTCCCAGGGCGAGCAAGAGCAGGAAGCGGGCGGTGTCCCGAGGGTTACGAGCCTTTTGGAGACCTAGCGTCAGGGTGAGGGGGAAGGCCAGGAGCACTGGCGCACGGGCCAGGAAGCCCAACCCCAGCCACAATCCCGCCAGGAGGGGCCGGTTCCGTCCCAACGTCTCTAGCGCATAGAGACATAGGCAGGTGATAGCCACCACGTGGGCCGTATACCAGACGGACCCCAACGCTGCGCAGTACCACAGCCCCGTTCCCAACCCCAGCAGCAGGCAGAGCCAAATCCTGAATCCCAAATCCCACGTAGGGGCACGGCTCGCCCGTGCCCGAAGCCCACGGCGGGCCAGCATGGCGTAAAAAAGCGCTACGTTCAACGCGCCCATCACGACACTGAAAGCGATGTCAGATACCGCCAGCCCACGCAGCGCGACCAATGGCAGCATGAGCAGCGCCGGAAGTGGCGGGAACGAGACGTACCAGCGGCCCTCGAAGAGCGTCAGATCGTATTGAGGGGTAGGGACGTGGGTCAGGTCGAGGCGGCCCTGGAGGAATGATTGGGCCAGGTAGACAAAGTGCGGAGCCAGTGAGTGGCGGGACAGCGAGACGCCGGCGGTGAGGCCGTAGATGGTCAGAAAGGCGAAAAAAAGCCAGAGCGCGGGAGAACGAAAGAGACGCCGGGGCATAATGGTCAGGGTGTTGAGCCGCCGGTCATAATTACCAACATGATGATCACCACGATGATGACGAGGGCGACGGCGGCGACCGTCACGGCGACGACGATACGCTCCTGCCGGTCACGTTCGATCTGCGCCTGCGCCATGTCCTCGCGGCGGGATGACTCGGTGGCCCACATCTCTGCCAGCCGGGCCTGTGACGCGGCTTCCTCCTGGGCTTTGATGCCCGATGCTTCCTCGCGTGCCTGGTTCAGCCAGTCGGTCCGCGTCCCGGTCACGCGGTCGAACAGCGGGCCGAGTATCTCCAGTCTCTGCCCGCAGGCCAGACATTCGTGTGCCAGTGGCGGGTTGAGAGCGCCGCAAACTGGACATTCGCGCTCCAGGTCAGCGCCGCAGGAGGGGCAACGGTAGGCCCCCGGCTCACAAGCCATTCCACACTGTGGGCAAGTACGCTCGTTCTCGGACATCATTTCACTCCTCATTGGCAGCGAACATGCGGCGAGGCCACAGGACGTGGTAGTAAAAGCCGTTCATGCACACCTGCTCCACGGGCTGATAGTTCTCACCGATGGCCTTTAGTACCGGTGGCGGGTAAAACTGGGCCCGAAAGATGACTGCGCCGAACTCTTGCCGGTTGATGCGGGCGATGATCTCTGTCGTGTCGAGCAGGTCGTTGTTGTAGAGATTGAGAAGTTGGGTTGGGTTGGTTACTACCGGCTCACCGGACAACAGGCTAAACATTGCTTCCTCGCTGAGGACGGGGCCATCGGCGGTGCGGACGTAGCGTAGGATCTTTTCGCCCGCGGCATAGTCGTCGGGCGTGAGGTGATGCCCCAGTTGAGTGTAGCCCATCGAATCGTGGTACTGGAACGTGGTGCAATCGCCGACGACGAGCGCCCCGTCCACGCCGAGCGTCCGGGCCAGCGGGCCAAAGATCGGGCCGGAGGTGGGCAGGTGGAGCATACAAGAGGCTTGCACCAGGTAGAGCAGCGGAATGATGATTGCCAGAAGCGGGCGGATCGTGAATTGCGGCTTGGGTTGAGTAGCCGTAGGCGTATCGAAACCATTGTGGATTTTGAATTGCGACAGGCGGCCCAGGGCCAGACCGGAGGCGAGGCAAGCGGCGGCGACGGCGGTGGTAAAGTAGCCGAACCCCGCGCCCCACTTGCCGCTCAGCGCACCGCCCCCCAACGCGAAGAGGAACCACAGAGAGTAGATCGAAAGGCGATCCCAGAACAGTTCATAGATCAGGTATCCCGCTGCCAGCAGGATAAAGACGGTGTGCAGGCGGAACCACTGTCCGAAAAGGAAAATCGTCTGGCGATATTCAAACTCGTTGACGTTGGCCTGGATGGTGTTGACCCACCACTGGCCGCCGGTCGCGACGTTCAGCAGCCAAAAGATGGTCCCGGCGACGACCGCCAGCGCCACGCCGGCGACGATGGCCTTTTTAATGTCGCGCAAAAAGACGTAGGAAAGGGCGGCGACGACGGTGAACACGGCCATCTGCTTTGTGTACCCGGCGCAGAGGAGCATCAGTAAACCCAGGATGAGATAACGCCGGCCGTGCTGAGGGTGCTCAAACTTGGCGATGAAGGCGATGGCCAGCGTCTCGAACATTACCATCGTCATGTGCATGCGGCACAGCGGCCCAATCTGGTACACATAGTTGGAGGCGAGAAAGGCCAGCCCGGAGATGATGGGGATGAACCAGCCGCTCCTTCGACTCTGCTCAGGACAAGCTACTTCGCGCCGCACGACGGCGGCGATGATTCCTGCTGTGACGAACGTGGCGATGAAAGAAACCAGCCTTCCGGCAATCAGGTGCGGCCCCAGGATCGGGAGCAGTGGGACGATGAGCAGGTGAAAGAGCGGCGGGTAGTTGGAGGCGTAGAACGGGTAGATGGCATTGTCCCGGTAAGGCCATTCCCCCTGGCTGTACAGGATGGCGTCGTACAGTTCAAAACCCTCTCCTTGGTCATAGTCGAAAGGCCAGCGGAAGAGGTCCACTGCGTAGGCGACGTACACGACCAGGTAGGCCACGTAGACCAGGATGGCAATCACGGCCAGGACTGTGCCGAGTGACTTGATGCGGGGCATGGTAGTGGGTTGGTTTGTTTGTTGGTTAGGCAGTTGGTTAGGCTGGGCGGTCGCCCAGGCAGATCAGGATAGCGCCTACGACAGTCACCGTGATGCCGAGACCGAGTCCTATGCGTTGTAGCGGGCCAAAGCCGCTCCACTCGCCAGCGCCGATGAAATCCACTCCAATGGTACTGAGCAGGACGAGTAGGCCTAGCGCGATGACGATGATGCCGAGTTGTCGCTTGGTGACCATGGGTTTCAAATTTCCGGCCAATCGTAACCACGATCAGTAGAACATCACGTGGGTTGGTGAGGCCGTCAGGCCAAGTTATTCAGGCTGGCACTGGTTGGTAGGAGGAGATGTGGTCTACCTCCTCGGCAAAGGCTACCAGGTCAGGCGCCTCTAGCGCCACGTCCATCAACAAGGCCAGTCGGTCCGCCGTCAACAGCCCCAACTGCGTCTCCAGGTTCAGCGGCACGTCCCCAAAGCGGTGGCGCAGGATGCGCACCATATCCATTCGCCGCGCCTCGTGTAGGCCCTGCTGTAGGCCCTGTTGAACTCCCCGTTGAAGCCCTTCCTCCAATTGCTCTTCCAGCCAGTCCTCGATAAAACTCGCTCCTCGCAATATTTCCACCTCCTCGCGGAAGAACCGCCACAAAAACTCTTTGTCAAAGTAGCGGGTCCCAATCGTCACCGCGCACGCCAGCAGATCAGCCCGCTTTTGCGGGTCTTTTTCTCTCAGAATCAACTCCCGCTCCCGCGCCAACGTGGCCTCGTCCGGTTTCTCTACCAGCGTCGTCAGCAACGGCGCTAGTTCAGGCCATCGTCCTGCTGCGATTTCGTCGGCGTATTCCCACAACTTTATCACCGGATACTCAAAGTGATTGACTCGCACTTTGCCCACCTGCGTTTCGTAGGCCGTTGGTAGCGGGGCCACCCGCCGCTTCAGGTACAGTACCACCGTCAGCACCGGCAACCCCAGTTGCTGCGTGAACAGCGGGAGGAATTTAAGATTTATGGATTTAAGATTTGGAGATTTGAAAACTGCGCGAAACATCGTGAGGAGAGGGAAAAAGCACTGGCCAGTTGACTGTTTGTGCTTTTGCGCTGTCTATAGTAAATCTGTCAATCTCAAATCAACAAATCTTAAATCACCCCCGAATGGTATCATCTCAATATTCTGGGGCACTTTTAACGTAGCCGCGCTTTCCATAGCGCGTTATGCCCGCGAGGTATGGAAACCTCGGCTACATTGCCCCACTTTATTGAGCAGATACCCCGAATGGGTATACCGGGCAGCGCCAGTTCCAGGAAGCGGTCGGCATAGTCACGGGCAAGGACCTTGAGCACACGGTCGAAAATGGCGTGCTCTTTTATTTCATCTCGTCGTGTCGGCATCGTCCGGCTCTCCTACTTTGATATCTGTGTGCTTTCTTGCGGGCAACTGTCTTGGATTATATCACAGTGGCGTGGGGGTGCAACTCTGAGAAGAAGGGTGCGTATTGGGAGGTAGAATGTAGGAGGTAAGATGCAAGAGATAAAAGTTGTTCAGAAAATGGTAGAGGACGAGGTAGCAGCGGGCACTGAGGCGGTGCGGGCATCCACGGACGAGTGGACGGTGGCGGCGCTGGCACACGCGAGCGTTCTGTTGACCTTGATACTGGGAATGGCGGGCGGCGTTGGTGTGCTGATTGGGCCAGCCGTGCCTGTGGCGATGTATTTCGGATACCGGGAGAGATCGCGCTTTGTCGCCTTTCACGCGCTGCAAGCGTTCATCTACCAGGTGGCCGGAGTGCTGCTCTACGCCGTTCTCGCGGCGGTGTTGGCTGTGTGGATGGCGATGGCGTGGACGGTCAGCGGCCTACTCTCGGCCGTGCTCGTTGGCTTGCTGCTCATGCCGTTTGCGCTGCTGTTCACACTGGTGGCGGTATTGGTACTGGTCGGTGCGCCTTTAGGCTGGCTGGGCTATGGGTTGTATGCCGCGTACCAGGTTTACCAGGGGCGCAATTTTCGTTATTGGCTGATCGGTGAATGGCTGGAAAAGGAGATGAGGTAATGCGTGGACGAGATCCTTTTGTGGCATTGTTGTTAGAGGTCGTAGGTGGGTTCTTTGGTTTCCTGGGTATCGGCTGGATCTATGCCGGCCGGCCGGCGACAGGCATCATGCTGCTGCTCGGCTACTGGCTGCTGGATTGGATCGTCGGCCTGACGCTGAGCATGATTACTCTGGGGGCATGGTGTTGCGTCTGGCCGGCGCAGAACCTGGTCTTTGGCGCGATCTCGGGCTACCTGGCCTATCGCTGGCTGGAAGAGCATCCGTAGTACTCAGACGCCCAGAGCACAGTTAGACGCGCATGATCCGCCAATCCTGCTGATCTGTGTTCTGAGCCTATTTTTCGCACATTTTCAATTGAAGAGAGCAGAGTTCGCATACCTGATGGGCACGTTCGTGGACAAGTCGGCCCAAAATATCTCCATAACCAACGATTGCTCGCCAGTGCCTTTGCCAGCATAAGGGGCATAGGCCACATCCAACATGAGCCGCACCGACAACGCCATTCTCTGTCCTCCTATCGATTTTGCCCAAGAATATCGGATCTGGGGACAAACTCTGGGAATTGAGACTGATCCGTTACTGTCTTGAAATCGTATCTGCTCAATAAAGTGGGGCAATGTAGCCGAGGTTTCCATACCTCGCGGGCATAACGCGCTATGGAAAGCGCGGCTACGTTAAAAGTGCCCCAGAATATTGAGATGATACTTGAAATCCGTGTTCTCAGGTAGTTTCTACGGAGGGGGACAGCGCCACTCCTCCGACCAATCGTTGCCATACGCGCCGAGTATGCCGCAGCCGTGACAGTGCTCCCGGCAATCCTCCCGCGTCTCCCCGCGCTGACTGCGCCGGTACTCTGCCAGCAAGAACTCTATGCGCACCCCCGTACTGACGACCTCCCAGGGGAAAATCTCGTCGGGCGGGCGCTGGCGATGGGCGTAGAAATCGGGGGCGAGCCCGGCCTCGGCAAAGGCCCGCATCCACGCATCCTGGTCTCGATGCTCATCCCAGGCGTCGAAACGCGCTCCCAATTCCCAGGCCCGCTGCACGACCGCGCCCAGCCGCCGATCGCCCCGCGAAAGCACAGCCTCCAACAATGTCGCTTCAGGGTCGCTATATTTCAACTTGAGGCCCCGCCCACGCAAGTGTCGCCGCAGGAGCACCTGCTTCTCGTGGACGGATTGGGCCGGCTCTAGCCCCACCCACTGAAACGGCGTA
Source organism: uncultured Anaerolineales bacterium (assembly GCA_964420485.1). Taxonomy (GTDB): domain Bacteria; phylum Chloroflexota; class Anaerolineae; order B4-G1; family B4-G1; genus CAYQTW01. The sequence goes on along the minus strand of CAYQTW010000108.1, from coordinate 2,618 downwards.
TGCGGCTTGGGTACAAAAGTGTTCACGCTGACGTTGACCTGTGCCCGCCGCCCATGCGCCTTGCGTCCCACCGCCCGCACCGCCCGCGTCAGGTCGGCGATGGCCTGCACGTCCTCCATCCGCTCCCCCGGAAGGCCGATCATGTAGTACAACTTTATCGTGCGCCAGCCGTGCTCGAATACCTCCCGCGCCACGTCGAGCACCTGGTCGGTGGAGATGGGCTTGTTGATGATGGCCCGCAACTGCTCGGTGGCCGCCTCCGGCGCAAAGGTAAACCCCGTGCGCCGTCCCTGCGCTATCGCCTCCGTCAGCGTGACCGAGAAACTGTCGGCCCGCAACGCGGGTAACGAGATGGAGAGATGCGTCTCGCCGAACCGCTCGACGATGACCTGCACAAGATTCCCGATGCCGGAGTAATCGGACGACGAGAGTGATAGGAGGCCGATCTCCTCGAAACCGGTCTGGTGCAGGATGGCCTCAATCGCCTCCAGCACCTCCTCCACGGGCCGCTCCCGCACCGGCCGCATGACCATCCCGGCGTGGCAAAAGCGGCAGCCGCGCGTGCAGCCGCGCTGGATCTCGACCGTGGCCCGGTTGTGGGACACGTCCACGCTGGGGACGATGAGTCGCGTCGGCGGCGGGGGCAGGACAGAGACAACCCGCTTGCGAACGGGCAGGTGGGCTTCTGGGGTGTTGGGCTCAATGGCAGCGATTGTGCCCTCGGCGTTGTAGCACACGTCGTAAAAGCGCGGCACGTAGACACCAGGGATACGCGCCAGCGCCCGCAATTGCGCCTCACGCGACTTCCCCCGCGTCTCCTCGTAGGCCCGTACCACCTCGACGACGGTCTCCTCCCCATCGCCGATGACGAACGCATCCACAAAGTCGCTCACCGGCTCTGGATTGAAAGTCGCGTGGCCTCCGGCAACGATCAGCGGATGCCGTTCATCCCGTTCAGCGGCCTGCAGTGGGAGGCCCGCCAGGTCGAGCATCTCGAGCAGGTTGGTGTAGAGTTGCTCGTAGGGCAGGCTGACGCCGATGATGTCAAAGTCGGTCAGGGGACGCTTGCTTTCCAGGCTGTAGAGCGGGATGTGCGTCTCCCGCAGCGCCGTGATCATGTCCACCCACGGCAAGTAGGCCCGCTCGGCTAGAACGTCCGGCAGCGCGTTTAGAATGTCGTAGAGGATCGCCAACCCCAGGTTGGACATTCCCAGGTCATAGATGTCGGGGAAGGCCAGGCACACCCGCGTGGGCGTGGCCTCCCAGTCCTTGACGAGACTGTTGTACTCGCCGCCGACGTAGCGGCCCGGCTTTTGCACCGTGGGCAGGATACGCTCTAGTCTGTTCAGGTCAATCTGCATCGTATGCGTCTGGTCGCCTCGAGCCGACTTACGGCGTCACAAACTCGTGGAATACCGCCCTGCCGTCCTCAATCTTGACGATGGCTACCTCCTTAACGGGGTTGCCAAATTCATCAAAGATGCCTCCTCCAGTGACCCCCTCGAATTTGAGTCCTGTCAGCACATCCTTGACTTGCTCCGCGTCGGCCGTCCCTGCCTCGGCGATGGCCTGTAGCAGGATGTTGGCTGCATCGTAGGCCAAAGCGGCATACGCATCCGGCTCAATGTCGTATTTGTCTTTGTAGGCGATGATGAAATCCTGCACCATGTCCCTTGGATCAGTTGGGGAGTAGCAGGACCAATAGTAGCTGCCTTCCAGGAGACGCAGGTCCAACTGTGGTGACGCATCCCAGGCATCGGAGCCAAGCAGTGTAGCACGTATGCTCCTCTCCTTGGCCTGCTCAGCGATGCGGTTGACCACGGGGGAGTAGCCAGGCAGGAACAGTACATCGCAGTCAGCATCCGCCACTTTGTCCAGAGAGTCCCAGGAGTACTCGCGAGCGTGAGTATAGGCAGTGCGATCATAAGCCTCGAAGATGGATACGACGCCTCCCCTCTCTTGGAAGCCATCTCGGAACCACTCAGCATAGTGTGTCTCGATATCGTCCTCTTCGTTATACAACACGCCAGCGATGTGGGCCCCCAATTCCTCAATAGCGAAGGCCTCCATAGCCTCGGCCATGAACGAGTCGAGAGGGACGGCGCGGAAGGAATAGGGCTTGTTCTTGCCCTCTTCATCAACGGTCGCCAGATAGTCAGGAGACGAGGCGCTAATGTGCAACACCTTTTTGGGATTCGCTATCCTCGACATAGTGATAGCGTCGTGGGCGATTCCACCGATGATGAAGCGTACCTGGCCCTCCTCAATGACCTCGGTAGTAACATCAGCGGTCGCTTGCATACTATCGAATACGCAATCCTTCACCACCACCTCGATGGGCAAACCCAAGACGCCGCCCCTGGCATTCCATTCCTCGATGGCCAACAGGGCACCATCCCTGTTCGCCTCGCCGAAAGGCTTTACGTTTCCGCTCAGAGGCCCCAGGATGCCTATCTTGATGGGCTCAGGGGGCGCCGGCTTGCAGCTGGCTGCAATGCTCAGCAACAAGACCAATACAACCGTCAAGTTGAATGGCTTTCTATGTTTCATAACGTCCACTCAGCGCATCTGCTCAATAAAGTGGGGCAATGTAGCCGAGGTTTCCATACCTCGCGGGC
>CAYQTW010000107.1:0-9413 GCA_964420485.1 uncultured Anaerolineales bacterium | reverse complement strand
GAAGAACTGTGGGACCTGGTAGACAAAGTTCCCGGCCGCATCACCCGCGACGTGCAAGCGGCCGCCAAATCGCTGGGCGTCCACGTCGTCTGGCCGTCGTACCGGCGCGGGCCGGAGCGCGGGGTGATCTATAACTCGGCGATACTGATCGGGCCGGACGGGGAGATCATTGGCGTCTATGACAAGACGCACCCCTTTCCGCTGGAACGGCGCGATTGCGGCGGCTGGGTGACAGCCGGCAACCGCGCCGACGTGTTTGAGACAGCATTGGGCAGCATTGGCATGATTATTTGCTACGATGGCGACTTTCCGGAACTCTCGCGCTTGCTGGCGGTAAAGGGCGCCGAGATCATCGTCCGGCCGTCGGCCCTGCTGCGCAGCTTCGACATCTGGCACATCACCAACGCAGCCCGCGCCTACGATAACCACGTCTACGTGGTCGCCACCAACTCGGTGGGGCCGGACGCCGGCGGCAGTTACTACTTTGGCCACAGCATGATCGTCAGTCCCATCGCCTGGCGGTTGGCCCAGGCCCGGGGCGGCGAGGAGATCATTGCTGCCAAACTCGATCCCGACCCGCTGCGTTACGTGACCTGGGGCAGCAAGAGTCCGCAGATCTTTGACCACCTGGAGGACCGCAACCTGGCGCTTTACGAAGGAATCCTGCGGGAAGCCCGCTCCCGGTTCGAGCTTGGAGAGCGTATTCCGCGTGTGGAGAGATTGGAGATTAGAGATTAGAGATTGGAGAAAGGAACGACTGATGGACATCGAAAAGGCTAATACGGAAGCGACAGAACGAATGATGGAGGCCCGCCCGGTGCTGGTGGGACTGGGCAAGGCCCGAGACGTCATCCCCGGAATGCGCGATAACCTGCTGCTGCACGCCGGGCCGCCCATCACCTGGGAACGGGCCTCCGGGCCGATGCAGGGCGCGATCACCGGGGCCTTGATCTTTGAGGGGAAAGCGAAGGATGAGGCGCAAGCCCAGGCCCTGGTGGAATCGGGTGAGATTGAACTTGAACCCTGCCACCACCACGGGGCTGCCGGGCCAATGGCCGGTCTCATCGCGCCTTCCATGTCGGTCTACATTATCGAGAACAAGACCCATTCGACAGGCTCAGGGCAGGCTAATGGCAATCGGGCTTTCTCGGGCCTGAACGAGGGGTATGGCAAAGTGCTGCGCTACGGCGCGTATAGCGAAGAGGTGCTGGCGAAACTGCGCTGGATGGAGGACGTGATGGCCCCCGTCCTGGCCGATGCTATCGCAGCCAGCGATGGTATTGACATCCGAGCCCTGCTGGCCGAATCCTTGCACATGGGCGATGAGGGGCATAACCGCAACAAGGCCGGCTCTATACTGTTCACGACGAAACTGGCGCCCTTTATCGTCAAGGCCACCGACGCCGATACTGCCTCAGACGTGTTGCGCTTCCTGGGCGACAATGCCCTGACCGTGCTCAACCCGGTAATGGCCGCCTGCAAGTCTATGGCGGACGCCGCCCACGGCATCGAGGGCAGCACCATCGTCACCGTGATGGCCCGCAACGGCACAGACTTTGGTATCCGGGTCAGCGGGCTAGGCGACCGCTGGTTCACCGCGCCGGTCGCGGTGCCCCAGGGCCTCTACTTTCCCGGCTTTACGGCCGAGGATGCCAGCGGCGATATCGGCGACAGCACCATCACCGAGACGGCGGGCATCGGCGGCTTTGCGATGGCGAGCGCCCCGGCCATCGTCACCTTTGTCAGCGGCACGCCCAAGGATGCGATCAATGCCACGCTGGAAATGTACGAGATTACCTTCGCCGAGCACAAGTACTTTACTATGCCCCCGCTGGACTTTCGGGGCACGCCAACCGGCATTGATATCCGCAAGGTAGTGGAAAAGGGCATCACGCCGCGCGTCAACACCGGCATCGCCCACAAGGACGCCGGTGTGGGGCAGATTGGCGCCGGGCTGGTGCGTCCGCCGATGGCCATGTTCGAAGAGGCTCTGGTGGCCTTTGCCGCGCAGTACGGGATATAGGGACTGGACACTGGCAAATTTCTGGCATAGCGGTCTTTTCTGTCAAGCATCAAGCGAGGAGGTAAATAAACGTGCCGGCAAGACCAGGTCTTTTTATAATTTTCGATTACGTGAGAGCAGAGACCCCCGACCCAAGCAGTTGGCCATTGGCGCGACCATCCTGGTCATCGGCATCGGCGGCCACATTGGCTTCGGCGGCAACCTGCCAATCCCCATCCTCACCTCCATCTTCCCCGACGGCCTGCCAGCCATCGCGACGGCTGCCGTGGTGGGCATTGTCCTCAACCTCATCTTCCTGATCTTTAAAGCCCCGGATGTGCCTGTCGTCACAGAGGCATCCGAGTAGGACGCGGATACACAGGGAGGGGGCTACCGCAAGGTGGCTCCCTCCCACCGGTAGGAGCGGGCCCGCCTGGGGATAGGAATCTCAGAGTTCAAGTGCGCTCAAAGCGCACTGATCCGGAGTCGGCCTTTAGCCGACTTGAATCTCTAGCCTGTGAATTTCCATTCACAGCAGCAAGGAGGTGTGCAACGTGCTGGCAAGACCAGGTCTTCCAAATTTCGATTACGTGAGAGCGGGCACCCCAGACGAGGTAACCCGCCTTCTGAAGAAGCACGGGGAGACGGCGCGGCTGCTGATGGGCGGCACCGACCTCCTCGTGCGCATGCGCGATGGAGTCATCCGTCCCCGCATCGTGGTAGACGTCAAGCACCTGCCCGGCATGCGCGATATTCTGTATGACGCACAGACGGGGCTGACGGTCGGCGCGGCGGCGACGATGAACGAAATCGCCCGCCACCCCGATGTGCAGGCCCACTACCCGCTGCTGGCAGAGGCGGCGGAGTCCGTCGCCTCGTACCAACTGCGCAACCGCGCCACTATCGGCGGGAACCTGTGTAACGGCTCCCCCGCCGCCGACACCGCCCCGGCCGCGCTGGTGCTGGATGGGCGATTCGTGCTCTACGGGCCAGACGGCGAGCGGGAGGTGGAGGCCGACGAGTTCTTCATCGGCCCCGGCCAGACGGCACTGCAGGCGGACGAGTTCATGACCGCTATCCGTTTCCCAGCCCAGCCGGCCGGCAGTGCAGGCAGGTACCTCAAACTGGGCCGCAACAAGGCCGGCGACCTGTCCATCGTCGGTGTGGCGGTCTGCGGCTTTCCCGATGGGGCAGGCTCCTCCGGCTACCGTTTCCGCATCGGGTTGGCCTCCGTCGCGCCGGTGCCGCTGCGGGCGCCGGAGGCAGAGGATGTGCTGGCGGCCAATCCGCCGGGCGAGAAGACCTTTGCCGCCGCTGCGGAAAAAACGATGCAGGCCGCCACTCCCATAGACGATGTGCGCGCCAGCGCCGCGTATCGAAAAGCGATGGTGCGCAACCTGACGCTGCGGGGACTGCGGGACGTGTGGAGGCAGATGAGGGAGGAAAGATAAGATGGCAACACATTCGATTACTGTGACAGTGAACGGTGGCAAAGAGTACCTGGACGTGCCATCGTCCATGACACTGCTAGAGATGTTGCGGGGGAAACTGGCGCTCACCGGCGTCAAGAACGGCTGCTCGGCCGGAGAGTGCGGGGCCTGCACCGTGCTGATGAATGGCGAGCCGGTCAATTCGTGCATGGTGCTGGCGGTGGAGGCCGACGGAGCCGAGATCGTCACAGTCGAAGGACTGGCGCACGACAACCGGTTGACGCCCCTGCAAGAGGCATTTGTCGAGCACAACGCGGTCCAATGCGGCTTCTGCACGCCAGGGGTGTTGATCTCCGCCCACGCCCTGCTGGAGCGTAATCCTGATCCGAGCGAGCAGGAAATCCGCCAGGCTCTGGTCGGGAACCTGTGTCGCTGCACGGGCTACCTGCGCATAATTGAGGCTGTCCAGGCAGCCGCAGAGAGAGGGGGTGCGTAATGAACGAGTTCACTTCTAATCCCGTCGGCAAGAGCGTCCCTCGTGTGGCCGCTTATGACAAGGTCACCGGAGCCGCCACCTTCATTGACGACATGCAGTTCGGCCCCGGCCTGTACTACGGACGATTGGTCCGCAGCCCCCACGCCCACGCGCTGGTCAAAAAAGTGGACGCCAGCAAGGCACTGGAACTGCCCGGCGTGAAGGCAGTCGTCACCGGCCAGGACGTCCAGGCGCGCATCGGCCTGTACCTCATAGACCGCCCCGTCTTTGCCACTGATCGCGTGCGGGTCGTCGGCGATCCCGTTGCTGGAGTTATCGCCACCAGCGAGGAGATTGCAGAGGAAGCCGCTCAACTTGTCGTCGTCGAGTACGAGGAACTGCCGGCGGTCTTTGACCCGGTGGAGGCCGCCCGGCCGGACGCCCCCCTGCTCCACCCCGACCTGGGCGAGTACCAAGTCGCCAACTTTATCTTCCCCGAACCGGGCACCAATATCTCGGAGCACTTTAAACTGCGCAAAGGGGACGTCGAGCCGGCCTGGGCCGGGTGCGCAGCTATCGTGGAGGACACCTTCCGCCTGCCCCAGATCCAGCACGTGCCGATTGAACCGCACGCGGCGGTGGCTCTGTGGGAGCAAACAGGGCAGGTGACGCTGTGGACCAGTTCGCAGTCACCCTTTGCCCAGCGCGACCTGATTGCCCAGAGTTTGGACATTCCGCACGGCAACCTGCGCGTGATCTCTCCCTACGTCGGCGGCGGGTTCGGCGGCAAGGCCGGTGTCTCGATGGAGGTGTACGCGGTGGCAATGGCGCGGGCCGTCAAGGGACACCCGGTAAAGTTGCGCTTGACCCGCGAGGAAGAGTTCATCGGCACGACGGTGCGCCAGAGTCTGGTGGCCCATACCAAGATCGGCTGCGACGCCGAGGGGAATCTTTTAGCGATGGAGACCGAGTACTACTTTGGCGGCGGGGCCTACAACGATTACGGCGTCAATATCGCCCGCGCCGCCGGTTACTCTTGCACCGGCCCCTACGACATCCCGAACGTCAAGGGCGATTCCTACTGCGTCTACACCAACCAGCCCATCGGCAGCGCCATGCGCGGCTTTGGCATGCCCGAGATCCACTGGGGCATCGAGCAGATTATAGACCAACTGGCTGACAGAATCGGGATGGACGCGGCCGAGTTTCGTCGCCGCAACTGCGTCAAGACGGGCCAGACCATCCTGACCGGGATGAAGATGACCCCCATTGACCTGGTGGCCTGCATTGACAAAGTCACACAGGCCATCGGTTGGGACGATGATCGTAGGGGCGCGGCTCGCCCGCGCCCGCGCCCATCTGCGCCGCACAAGAAGCGTGGTAAGGGCATCGCCATTATGTGGAAGGCCCCCGCCATGCCGCCCAACCCCGGCAGTTCGGCCATCGTGCGTTTCAACGAGGACGCGACGGTCAACGTCGAGATTGGGGCGCAAGAGTTGGGACAGGGGGCGTTCACCGTCATGGCGCAGATCGCGGCCCAGGCATTGGGCGTGCCCTACGAGTGGGTGCGCATCTCGGCCCCGGTGGACACGCGATACAGCCCCTACGAGTGGCAGACGGTCGCCAGCCGCATCACCTGGACGACAGGCAACGCGGTCAAGGCCGCCGCCGAGGACGCCAGGGGGCAAATCCTGGAGATCGTGGCGGAGCACTGGGATGAGGACGTCAGTGATCTGGACATCAAGAATGGCAAGGTCGTCTCGTACAAGTCTGAGCGGGAACAGCCGCTCCAGAATATGGTTATCTATGGTCTGCCCAACGAGGATTTTGAGGGCTGGAAGGGCGGCCCTATCGTCGGGCACGGCAAGTTTATGCCGACCTACGTCACCAACCTGGACTTTGAGACCGGGCAGGGCGCCCGCGCCGTGGTGCACTATACTGTCGGCGCACAGGCGGTGGACCTGGAGGTGGATACCGAGACCGGTCAGATCGAGATACTCAAGATCGCCAGCGCCTACGATGTGGGCAAGGCGATCAACCCCGACCTGGTGCTGACGCAGATTGAGGGCGGCGCGGTGCACGGCATGAGTTCGGCCTTCGAGGCACTCCGGTTCGACGAGCAAGGCCGACCGCTCAACCCCAGTCTGGTGGACTATCGCATTGCGACCAGTGTGGACGCGCCGGGGGAAATCCACGGCGACATCGTCGAGACGCCATTGGAGGACGGGCCGTGGGGTGCGCGAGGCGTAGGCGAGCATGTGATGGTGCAAACGGCCCCGGCGATTGCCAACGCGATCAACGACGCCATCGGCATCCGCTTCAATGACCTGCCGCTTTCGGCGGAAAAGGTGTTCATGGCGCTGCAGAAGCGAGAAGGGAAAAAGTAGCACCCTATCGTATCTGCTCAATAAAGTGGGGCAATGTAGCCGAGGTTTCCATACCTCGCGGGCATAACGCGCTATGGAAAGCGCGGCTACGTTAAAAGTGCCCCAGAATATTGAGATGATACACCCTATCCAAAATATGGAGCGCCGTAGAACGCAGAGTAGCTTTTGACGTCGAGCACGGGCGAGCCGTCCAGCGCGTCCAGCCCGACGACCTCCAGCACGTGGCCCTCGAGACGCCGGACGCGGGCAGTGGTCACACCGATGGGGTTGGGGCGACGCGGGCTGCGCACGGCGAACACTCCCCGCAGTGGCCGACTGGGGTCGCCCTGGGGGTGTACCTGCAAGTCGTAGCCGGTGGAGTTGTGGCAGTAAAAGAGCACGACGACGTCGCTGCCGGGCTCCAGGCCCAGCAGTCCATCGGTCAGCGCCGGGTCAAGAACGATGCGGGCCGGGCGGGCGCGCAGTTCGCCGCCCGACAACTCTTTATCTCTCCCATCCCGTTCCACGTAGCCGATGGGATGCAGTGTGATAGGTTCAAGTCTGGGGTTTGGGATGTAGTTCATTTCAACTCTCCAGTTAGTGCATTTTAGCGGACGTGTCGCCCGCGCCGGACAACACGTCCGCCACGAGCCTGAACATTTGCATCGCGAGTATTATATCACGCATTGAGATAGGGACAAAAGGGGCAGTCTCTCATCACCTTATCCTATTCCACGTTGTCGAGGCCACGGATTAGCCGCTTGACTTTTGTGCATAATGATGGTAAACTGTGTGCGTAGGACGAGGTGAGTTCTGGCTACGGTACCAAAAGATCGCCCAGGCTTGCGGAGGCCGGGCGGTTTTTTGTTCCAGCAGCACTGCTTCGTCCAAAAGATCACAAGAGTTTCACAAATCAAGGAGTAGTATAAAAATGACCGAAAAAGAAACTGGAACCGTCAAGTGGTTCAACGACGGCAAAGGATTTGGCTTTATCTCTCGCGACGCCGGAGAGGACGTGTTCGTCCACTACACGGCTGTCGAGGGAGAAGGATTCCGCTCGTTGCGCGAAGGCCAGCGGGTCGAGTTCGCCGTCGAGCAGACCCCCAAAGGGCTGCAGGCCGTTCAGGTGAGGGCTATATAGCCCCGGTGTAGGCAACCGTTTGCCACACTGCTAGGAGAAGAGAGGAAAAACAAGTGCCTAAGAAACTGTACGTCGGTAATCTAAGTTACGAGACAACGGAAGCTACCCTGTCCGATCTCTTTGGAGCGGTAGGGGAAGTTACCTCCGTGAGTCTCATCACGGACCGCATGACGGGCCGATCCAGGGGCTTTGCCTTCGTCGAGATGGCGGACCAAAGCGCCGCTCAACAAGCCATCAACCAACTCAATGGCAAAGACGTAGATGGGCGTCCCCTCAAGGTAGCAGAGGCACGTCCAAAACAACCGCGAGACCAGTGGGGGGGAAGCAGTAGCCGTTACTAAGGCCCACCAGCCTTCTTGACCACGACAAACAACCGCACGGCTCCTCCGCAGGCCGTGCGGTCTTTTTGTCACACATAAAACATTGTTGGAAATAACAAGCAAACAGGTTTTTGACAGGATTTACAAGATTATCTTTGTTCTATCCTGCAAATCTTGTCTGATTTCCTCTTGGCCAGACAAACACCGATAATGTCTATTGTTATCCCGCATCAACAAACTCTTAATTGAAAGGAATCCAACCATGTCTCAAGTAATGCTTGCCCGTGTGACCTGCCCCAACTGCCACAATCTGTTCCAGACGCCCGTGGAACAAATCCTAGACGTCAAAGCCGACCCTGGTGCCAAGATGCGGCTGCTCAACGGCATGGTCAACGTGGCCGTCTGCCCTCATTGTAAAATGGGCGGGGCGCTCAACCTGCCGTTTCTCTATCACGACCCGGACAAAGAATTGGCATTGATCTACATGCCGATGGAGGCAGGCCGGAGTGAACTGGAACGCCAGCAGGCCATCGGGCAGTTCACCAGTGCGGTGATGGATAGCCTCCCTCCCGAAGAGCGCAAAATGTATCTGCTGCAACCTCAGATATTTCTCACCCTGGAGAACCTGACAAACAAGGTTCTCGAAGCAGACGGCGTCACTCCAGAGATGATTGAGGAGCAAAAGGCCAGGACAGAATTGTTGCAGCGCTTGCTCGATGCCACATCAGACGAGGTATTGGAAGCAATGATCAAGGAGAACGACGCCTCCATTGACGCCGATTTCCTGCGGATGGTGGCCATGAACCTGGAGATGGCGCAGGCCACGGGGCGAGCAGCCGCAGTGCAACGAATCGTGGCGTTGCGAGACACACTGCTCAAGTTGAGCAGCGCGGGACAGGCGGCCCAGGCACGCGGCGAGATGCTAGAGGCGTTGCAGGCCCAGCCGACCGGCGAGAAACTGCTGGACTTGCTTATCCAGGCCCCCGACGAGTCCACGCGCGAATTGCTGGTCACGTTCGGCCGGCCGCTTTTGGACTATTCCTTCTTCCAGGCCCTCACGGCGCGTATCGAGGCGGCGCCCGACGAGGCGGAGAAGGAACGGTTGAGCGCGCTGCGGAGCGATGTTCTGGACATCCGAGACCGAGTAGATGAGGCAACCCGTGCGCTGTACCAGGCCCGTGCCGCGCTCCTCCGAGAAATGCTGTTGAGCGACGATCTCGAAACTATGGTTCGGCGTCATTTCCCGGAATTGGACGAAGCCTTCCTCAACGTTCTGGCAAGCAACCTGCAAGAGGCCCGTGCCGCCGGTGACGAGCAGTCTGTTCAAGCTCTGCAATCTGTCTGGAACCTGATCCTGCGCCTGACCGAAGAAGCCATGCCACCGCAAGTGCGTTTCATCAACCAACTGGTGGCCGCCGAGGATGATGCGGAAATCGAGAGTCTATTGCAGGAGAACCGCGATCTGGTAACGGAGCAGATGGTACAAATTCTGGAGGAGGCAGAGGCTAGTACGCGAAAAGATGGCAGATTGGAAACTGCCGAACGCCTGGCATCGGTGCTGGAGAAAGCGCGGGGGATGATGACACAAGTGGCCGCTGCTTGATGGCGGAAGCGCAAACTCGTTCGGTATCTTCTCAATATCCTGGGGTAGGGGCAGGACTTGCTCTTGCCCACAAGGG
>CAYQTW010000106.1:0-9445 GCA_964420485.1 uncultured Anaerolineales bacterium | reverse complement strand
GATTGAACCTTACCGGGCGGGCACTGGCAGTCATCGCCGAGTTCCATTTTCCCGTTCACGTGATGACCAAGAGTGACCTGGTTCTGCGAGATCTGGACACGCTGTGCCAGATCAACCGGGTCTACGCGGCGGTCAGTTTCACTATCACGACCGCCGACGATGAACTGGCCAAAAAGTTGGAGCCGGGCGCACCGCTCGTCTCGGAGCATTTCCGAGCGATGAAGACGCTGACCGATCACGATATCTACACCGGCCACTCAGATAAAGTTGTTTTGAGATAACTCGGCCGCTCCCGCCGGATCCGGCAGATGGACAAAATCATTCAGACACAAAGAGGGTCACACTGGAGTTTTCCATTTAGAACACGGATGAGCAGAATTAACAGATCGAACTGTGTCTGGGCGGCCAAAATCAGCCAAATCCTCCCAATCCGTGTTCTGAAACGCCAAGAAACACCACGTTTTATTCAATGGAAAAAGTCCTGATACATCAAGGAGGCTATTCGCAATGGAACACTATGAGAATTACCCACGTTCGCTCGTTGCTTTCAATTTGCTGTTTGGTCTGGCAGGGCTTGCCATCGGCCTGATAGTCCTGGCCCAACTGGGCACCTGGGCCTGGGCAGGGTATCTGGCCCTCTATCTCCTGGAGACGGCTGCGGTGCTGGCCTTTGCTTGCCCACGCTGCTGCTACTACGGCAGGAACTGCGGCATGGGTTACGGCAAACTGTCTGCTCTTTTGTTCGAGAAGGGGGCAGAGGAGGAATTTCACCAGGCCACGTCCCACAAGGTGGCGGGGATACTCATGCTGGTCATTTCCCCGCTGCCTATTCTGGGCGGCATCGCTTCGCTGATCGTGGGCTTTTCACTTCAACGGCTGTTTCTGTTCCTGGCTCTGATCGGCCTGATGGTGGCTGGCTTTGTGACCCGCCCCAGGCTCGTGTGTGGTCACTGCAAACAGGCGGAGAGCGGTCGCTGCATGATGGCCCCACGGAAGAAGGAGTAACGAATGACTGAGCAAAAACTGTACGAGGAAGGATGGGAGCGTTTCCCCTGGTGGTGGATCTTGTTGGAGAACCTCTTTATGTTCGTCCCCTGGGCCATCGGCTTTGCCGTGATGTGGCCGCTGAAGGTGGTCGGGGTGCCGGTGGCTTCGCTGGGCTACGCGCTGTTCATCCTGATCACCATCGGCTGGCTGCTAAAGGTGCATAACTGCTCCACCTGCTACTACTATGACAAATGGTGCCATTACGGCTGGGGCAAGTACACGGCTCTCGTGTGCAAGCAGGACGCAGGCAATCCGGAGACGGGGATGAAACTGGCGGTCGTCTACATGATCCTGCCCCTCATCCCCATTGTGGGCACCGTCATTGTGACGCTCCTGCGCGGCTTCTCGTGGGCGCTGCTGGGCTGGATGGTCGTCTTTGTCGTCCTGAACGGCGTGCAATTCGCCGTCCTGCGGCCCCGGGGATGCGTCCACTGCAAGCGCCGCTACGTTTGCCCCGGCAGCGCGGCCGGGCAGACGTGAAAACGCGAGTGAGACACCGGCAACGCGGACGAGGCACAGAAGGGGTAAGCGGTCTACCAGAAAGTCTGATGGAGCAAAAACTCGACCGCCGGTAGACGACGACGGGGGTGTAGAATACAGTAGACACGCACATGGTTCTCGTCGGGGAAATAGCGGTAGATCGCCCGGTAACCCCGGACGACCAATTTGTGGTAACCCTCGTATCCTTCGACTTTGCTCAGGACAGGCCCGTCCACGAGCACCGTTGGGGCCGATTCGGGAAAGACGGCCAGTCGCTCCAATGCCTGGGCCATCGCCCGGCCAATGCGAGGAGACAGATCGGCCAACTGTTCGCCGGCCAGGCGGGAGACTAAAACAGCAATGTCACTCACTGCGTTGCTCCTGCGCCTGCCAGCGAGTTTCGGCCGCCTGTACAGCCTCTTTGAGCGTTAGATAGTCACCTGTGGAAAACTGTCTTTCGGCCACAGCGACGTTGGCGACGAATTCCTGGCGCTCCAGTTCCAACGTCCGCTCCAGCAAGCCGTCGAAAGCCTCCACGCCGACGATGTAGACGGCAGGACGCCCTTCCGCTGTCACTACGATGGGCTGCTGGCGTGCGTTCTGGATGACGGAGGCGGGATTCTGTTGCAGATCAAATACGCTCACGATTCGTTCCGCTGTCCTTAACATTCGCTTCTCCTTCCGAGCATACATTAGCAATTAGCACCGTAATTATACCACATGCCGTCCAGTCTCAAAAGAGCAAGAGACAAATCAAACGAAAGGTAAATCAATGAGCATCCTGGAACGACTATCGTCGGCCGCGGGCGACCGCAGCGAGGCATCCAACAAGGCCGTGGCCCGAGAGGCTCTGGAGCGGCCCGAACTGCTGGACGAGGTGGCAGTGGGGCTGGAATGGAACGACCGCAAACTGGTGGGCGACTGCGCCGAAGTGTTCACCGAGGTGGCCAAGGAAAATCCGGCGCTGGTAGTGCCCTACGTGGCCCGTATCGCCCCTCTCATCAGCCACAAGAACACGCGGGTGCGCTGGGAGTCCACCCACGCCCTGGCACTGGTGGCATCGCTGGCGCCGGACCAAGTCGCGCCCCTGTTGCCTGACCTGGTGGCCAAAATCGAGCGGGACAAAAGTGTCATCGTCCGCGACTACGCGGTGCTGGCCCTGGGCGAATACGGTCGCAGCGGGCCGGAGGCAGCGCGAGAGGTGTTCCCCCACCTGTCGCGGGCGCTAGAGATGTGGAGAGGCAAACACGCCAAACTGGTGCTGGAAGCCATGAGCAAACTGGTAAAAGTGGAACCGGGGCTGGAGGTGGAAATGCGGGCGGCAGCCCAAGCGTGCCTGGCCCACCGCCGGGCCAACGTCCGGCGGTTGGCCCAGAGGCTCGTGCGTCAAGAATAGGAGGGACAATGGCAGATTCAGACCCGTGGGCGCAGTTGAGCGGTGAGATCGTTGCCTGCACAGCCTGCCCCAGGCTGGTGCAGTGGCGAGAAAAAGTCGCCCAGGGGAAACGGCGTGCCTTCCGCGACTGGGACTACTGGGGACGGCCGGTGCCCGGCTTCGGTGACCGGCAGGCCAGGCTGGTCATCGTCGGCCTGGCGCCGGGGGCCCACGGGGCCAATCGCACCGGGCGTATGTTCACCGGCGACAGTTCTGGCGACACCCTCACCCGCGCCCTCCACCGCGCCGGATTCGCCAATCAGCCCACTTCCCATCATCGCGACGACGGCCTGCAACTGCGGGACGCCTTTCTGACCGCCGTAGCGCGCTGCGCTCCACCCCAGAACAAACTGACCCGTGACGAAATGGACAACTGCCAACCTTTCCTGGCCCGAGAACTGGCTTTGTTACCCTCAACCCGCGTCGTGTTGACCCTGGGCCGGATCGCTTTCGACCGCTACCGCCGGTTGTTGCGGGAGCAAGGCACAGCCCTCCCCCGCCTGGCCTTCTGCCATGGAGCCTGCTACCGCCTGGAGCCCCCGCTGCCGGCGCTGGTCGTCTCTTACCACCCCAGCCGCCAGAACACCCAGACCGGGCGACTGACCGAGGAGATGCTGGACGGGGTGTTCGCGCAGGTACGCAGGCTGCTAGACGAGTGAGACTCGGTAGATCCAATTTCGCTCGGCCTAGACCGCCAGATCCAAGCCCAAAGCAAGGACTTGACCAGGGCTGTCCAGTTCTCCACACGGAGCAGACAAATAGACAGGATTTACAGGATAAACAGGATAAAATCGAGAAAAAATCCTGAAAATCTTGTTAATCCTGTCCAAAAATGAGGTGTGAAAAAATGACAACTCCAATCACCGACTGGCTACTGGAATCCGATGAACCCTGGACCCGCTACCGCACGCTGGTAGACCTGCTCGACCGGCCCGAGGACGCCCCCGAGGTGCGGGCCGCCCGCGCCGAGATGCTGGCCCATCCGCAAGTCCAAGAGATGATCGCCGAGGCCGCCACCTGGCCTGGCTATGCCCTCAAGCGGCACAACGACGCCAAACACCACCTCTACAAATTCAGCACGCTGGCCGACTTTGGCGTGCGGGCCGACGATCCCGGCATCCTCGCCGACATTGAGACCGTGATGGCCCACCAATCGCCGGAGGGAGCCTTCCAGATCACGATGAATATTCACGAGCGGTATGGTGGAACCGGCGAGGACACGTGGACGTGGATGCTATGCGACGCACCGACGTTGCTCTACGCACTGCTGGCTATGGGGCTGGGAAAGGACGAGCGCGTACAGCGGGCGGTGGAGCACCTGGTCGGCCTGGTGGACGACAATGGCTGGCGATGTGTCGTCGCATCGGAGTTGGGCAAATTCCGCGGGCCGGGCCGCAAGGCCGACCCCTGCCCCATCGTCAACGTCTATGCGCTCAAGGCGCTATCGCAAGTGCCGGAATTACTGGATAGCCCCGCCACGCGCACCGGCGCCGAGATGCTCCTATGGCACTGGGAGCACCAGACCGAGCGCAAGATCTACATGTTCGGCATCGGCACGACCTTCCGCCGGCTCAAGTACCCCTTCGTCTGGTACGACGTCCTGCACGTAGTGGACGTGCTCAGCCGCTTCCCCTTCGTCCACGCCGATCCCCGCTTCCGGGAAATGGTGGAGACGATCACCGCGCAAGCCGACGAGGCCGGACGCTACACTGCCGGCTCAATGTTCCGCGCCTGGAAGGGCTGGTCCTTCGCCGACAAGAAGCACCCGTCGCCGTGGCTCACCTTCCTGGTGTTGCGGGTGCAGCAGCGGATAGAACAGCGGGCTTGAGGCCATTGCATGGTTGACCGTTCCACCAAATTGAGAGGGGTTGAGAAATCAATGTCATCAAGGATTGTAAAGACCTGCCAGGTTTCCGCCAGAGCTTTTGTGAGCCAGATTCGACACGATTAACAGTGTATTTCCGTTCGAAAGTGCCTCATGAAACCTGGCAGGTCTGGTTCTCATCTCTTGATGACATTGGGTCTGGTTCCTATAACCGTCGGCGTCAGCAACCGCTAACTGCTTCACCCTTCCCAATTTTGCCCAGCAGTTCCCCAACTTGCCGGTACTCCCCGTTCAGGAAAGCGAACGGCCTGGCCCGGGCAAAGTCGAGGTGGCCTTTCGCGTCGAGCACGGCCTCGTCTACCTGCACGGCCACCACCTCGCTGATGAACAGATCGTGGCTGCCCAGCGAGAGCGTCTGCCGCACGCGACACTCGATGTTGACCGGGCACTCGGCGATGATAGGCGCCTGCACCTCAGTCGCCGGGGCCGGAGCAAAGCCGCAGGCGGCCCACTTGTCCTCGTCCCGGCCCGATACCACTCCGCAGTAGTCCACCCACCTGACCTGCTCCGCGCTGGGCAGATTGACCACGAACTCGCCCTCCTCCTCGATCAGCCCGTGTGAATACCGGCTTGGCCGCACGCTGATACCTACCAGCGGCGGCTCCGAGCAAAGCGTGCCCACCCACGCCAGGGTGATGATGTTGGCCCGCTCGCCGGAGCCACAACTCACCAACACCGCCGGCACCGGATAGAGAATCGTTGTGGGTTTCCTGGCAACTTTCATTTTTCAAATCCTCCTTGCGCTATTTTGTGGATGCTGTAGTATATTCAATCCAAGCCAAGTAGTCAAACGATAGTTGACCATTCCACCAACTGATGTTACAATGCCAGACAATGAGCGGAGGCAGTATGGCGGAGGACAAAGCCCTCTGGCACGAGGCACTGGCCCACTACCGCGCCTGGAACGAGGCAGAGTTCATAGACTGTGTGCAAAGGGCCGGCGAACAATCGCTGGCGGAAAAGTGGCGCGCTTACCTGAACCTGATGGCGTTCTGCTGGCGCATCAAGCCGCAAGCGAGCGAATGGGAGCAGCGTCAGACCATAGAGGAATGGGAAACCTACTACGCCAGGATACGGCGCTTTGAGGAACGGAGACACGGGCGTGGAACAGCAACTTGAGCCACCACTGCGCGAGGCGCTCTGTTTCCTCGAGGCGCACGGCTATGATTACGCCGTCATTGGAGGTATCGCCGTCACTGTCTGGGGAATTATCCGCGCTACCCGCGACGTTGACCTGAAGGTGCTCGTCCCCGACATAGACTATGCTGCCGTGCGCACCGCTATCCGCGCCGCCTTTCCAGAGCCGGGTCGCCCTCACGCTCCAGATAACCCGCTCATTGTCTCGGTGAACGTCGCAGGCATCGTCGTGGACTTTTTGCTCGCCCTGCCCGGCTACGAGGAGCAGATCATCACCCGCGCCGTGCGTTGCGACCTGGGTGGTTTGCAGGCGTGGGTGTGCGCGCCTGAAGACCTGGTAATCCAGAAAGCCGTCGCCGGCCGGCCTAAAGACTGGCAGGACATTGAGGGCGTCCTGATCGAGCAATACGACCACCTGGCCCTGGACTACCTGGAAGACTGGCTCTCCCAGTTCGCCGAATTGCTGGAGCAGCCCGAGATCCTGGCTCGTTACCATAATATCCAGAACCGCATTGCCGCCGTGCGACGCTGATCGGCGGCGTCAACAATCAGGAGGTAACCACCATGTCACGCACAGTCAACCGGTCAGACGATTACCTATCGCGAGTGCTGAAATACATCCCCTCGGAAATCGTGATGGCCTACATCGCCATCGAGGGTGTACTGCGCACCAGTTACAACCCCGCCGTGTGGGCCGAGCGACAGATGTTGTTGAAACTGTCGTTGGGCGTCGCCGCAACCTTGACCATCATCACGCCGCTTTGGCTGTACCGCGTGATGCGCGTCAGACGGGGGACGCAAATCTTGCTCTCGACGCTTTCAGTTCCCGTGTGGCTGTTCGCTATGGGTGGCCCCTTTGTGCTGCTCGACTGGTACGAGCCGGCGTTCGGCGCCATCGTCCTGCCCCTCTACACCTTGATCGTGCCCATCATCTCCCGCTCTCGCTAGGCGCAATATGGACTTTGAACCTGACAAACATCGAGGGGGCGATTGGCTATTCCAACGCGCCCCCTCTAATTTATACCGGGTGTGGTATTCTCTATGAACTGTTTTCATTCTCCATCCACATCTGATCCAACATTCCCCAGGCAATGGCAAAGCGTGTCAATGTAGCCGTATCGTGAACGTCCAGTTTGTCCATCAGCCGCTGGCGATGATTGCGGACGGTATGCACGCTGATGCCCAACTTGAGCGCAATCTGCTTATTCCCCAGGCCAGCCGCGATCATGCTCATCACCTGGCGCTCACGCGGTGTCAAACGGGACACCCCGCTACCTAGATCTGCCCATCCTTGTTCAATAGTAGGTGGTCGTCTATCTAGCCCCGATGAAGTAAAGCGATTGCCCTGCATCACGACACGTAGCGCATTGACCAGATCCTCCGTACAACACATCTTGGAGACGTAGCCGTCCGCGCCGGCTGCCATTACCTGGTCTACGACCTCTGACTCGGTACGGGCACTGAGCACTACTACCCTGGTGTCCGGCTGTACCTGGCGTAATTTGCGCACCACCTGAAAACCGTCCATACCGGGCAGCATCAGGTCAAGAATAATCACATCTGGTTGCACTTGCCTGGTCAATTCGACTGCCTCGATGCCATCTTTCGCTTCAGCAACCACGAGGAACTCGGAGTAGTCAGAGAGAATCGCACGTATCCCCTCACGCACTACCCCATGATCGTCGGCAAGCACCAACCGCACACTCATTTCACCCTCCTTCCGCATTTCTGTCACATACCTCGCTGTACGATGCGCCTGCTCTAGCAAAGCAATAGCAACCTGCCCGCAGCCCCGCCGGCCGCTGGCGAAATCAGAGTAGGGACCCCAGTCTGGCCTACTGCGCATGCAGGAGATGAAAAAATACACATTATCTCCACGTGTGCATCAGCCTTGGAATCGAGAAGCAGAAGGACGCCGTATGGCGCAATCGTTTCTCACCACCGAGGAAAAAAGATGGATAAAATCACCTCCCGTCCATCCAGTTTTATAACTTTACAAAAGTATACCACACGTCCCAGTCCTACGCAAACATAGATTTGCTTATGGACTGTAATTCTCATCACTTTATAGTCATCAAAGCCAGACTACTTACCTTTAGCGCGACCAGGAAAGCGCACGTCTCCAGGATCCCCAGGGCCGGCAGGAGGACGACGGAGACTGCCAGCGCGCCCAGGCAGGCACCCACCAGGTCGGCCGCATAGAGGATGCCGCCCGTCTCCCCGGCTCTCGATGTGGCCGGCAGGTACAGGGCGTTGGCCAGGGGAAACTCGAGCCCCACCAGCAGCCCGGCCACCGCGTTCAGCCCCAGCAGCGCCAACCGTGTCCAGGCGAGATCTGGCGCCCGCGCGTGCAAAAGCGCCAGGGCCAGGGGGAACGCGATCAGGTAGACGACGATGGCGGCTTCGAGCCTCACGAGTACAGGTCGCAGCGCGATGGAGAGGCCGCTACCGACCAGTTTCGTCTTGAGCCAACGCGCCATCCACCAGCCGCCCAGGCTTGTGCCGACCATAAAGGCCGTGATGAGCAAACCGATCTGTTGGTAAACGTAGCCGTAGAGAGTCTGAAAAGCAAATATGACTACCAGGTCCAGGGCCATGCCGGCAAAGCCCGTGGCACCGATGGCAAAAGGCAGCGTGACCAAGCAGGAGCGGCGTGTGCGGATGACCGCGGTCAAGATGACCAAGGCCAGCACCGGCCCGAAAAGGTGATAGAGGCTGAGGTGACTGAGGCCGGTCAGATAGCCGCTCAGACCGGGGGAGAATATCTCGCTCCAGTAGAGCAAGCCGTAAAGAAGCCCGCTCGGGTGGAGGTCCTCGTTGTGCTTCACGGACCTGCCCGCCTGCAAGAACTCCCAGAACCAATGCAGCCTGTCCGGGCGGAATTTGTAGCGAATATAATCGGCGTTGACCATGCGCGTTGGGATGCGCCGTTCCTGCCAGCGCTCCTCCAGGATGGACACGTCTACGCCGGCCATGTCTAGCCCAGGAGACGCCAGCCACAGGTTGACCTCGCCGGGGATGACGTGCACGTGGGGAAAGGCCCGCGCCAGACTGTCGTACAGGGAAGAGTTGAGATCGCGCATGCCGGGGCTCATGTAAGTGGACGTGCCGGGCGACGTGACCACCAGGATGCCGTCGTTGGCCAGGGCCGACCGGGCAATGCGAAAGAAATCTCCGGTGTACAGCCGGTTCAGTTGCAGCGTGGACGGATAGGGCAGGTTGGCGATCAGCAGATCATACTGAGCCGGCGTCTGGCGGCTCTTATGCCGCACCAGAAGCCGGGCGTCTACGTGGTGAACCCGCACCCTGGGGTCGGCCAACTCGCCCTGGGTGAGGGAGGTGGGGAATTGGCGCACGATCTGGATGAGCGCCGGGTCCGGCTCGGCGTAATCCACCTGCTCGACCGGGTACTTGAGCAATTCATTCAGCAGCCCCCCCACCCCGCCTCCCACCACCAGCAC
>CAYQTW010000105.1:0-9467 GCA_964420485.1 uncultured Anaerolineales bacterium | reverse complement strand
CCGCACCCACCCCACCGGCCCCAGGTGGCGGCGCAGGTCGGCGTTGAACAGTAACGCCAGCAACAATTCCCCGCCGATAATGACCCAGGCCGAGGCGACGTAACTGAACCGCGCCACGAACAGCAGATTCGCCACTATTGCAAAGACCACGCGCGCGCCAGAGGCCAGGAGTACGTAACGCTGCCGGTTGAGCGCGATGAGCACATAGTTGGTCAGGCTGTTGATCCAGCCAAAGGGGATGGCCCATACCAGCACTTGCAGCGCGATGGCTCCGTCGGGCAGGAAGGCGGAGCCGCTGAGGAGACCCACCAGCGTGTAGGCCAGGAGTGTGCCAGATACCGCCGCCGGCAGCGCGATTAGAGCCAGCAGTTTGACCGACAGGCGATAGGAGCGTGCCAGTGCCGCCCGATCCTCCGCTGCCTGGCGCGACATCACCGGGAAGAGGGCAAAGGTGAAAAAGGCCGGGATGATGTTGAGCGCATCCACCCATTTGCGTGCGGCGTCGTACCAGCCCACCACTGCGTCACCCTGCCAGTGTTGTAGGAGTAACACGTTGATACCGGGGAAGAGCATCTGCAACAGCAGCGAGGCCATCAGCGGCCAACCTTCGGTCAACATTGTGCGAATGGCAAATAGCGAATGGCGAATGGCGGACGATCTTTGAGCGCGAGGAAGATTAGGCCAAATCAGACGCCGCGCCAGGAGCGCCAGGATCGTCAGTGTCGCCACGTTGGTTAAAATTGAGGCTCCCGCCAGTCCGATAACCCCCATCCCGCCCACCAGCACCAGCACCCCCAACGTCACCTTGATGATGGTGGTCGCGGTCTGGATGGCAGCAGGGTACTCGTGTTTCTCACAGGCGCGGAAGAGCGACGCCAGCCCGTTGGCCACGCTGCCCGGCAAAAGCCCGGCGTAGAGAAGCACGACTGCCCACGCTGTCTCTGCGGCCAACGGCCCGACAAACGCTTGCCACCCCCAGAGAAAAAGCACGAGCAGCGGCGCCGCTGCGCCGACCAGGAGCAGCCGCAGAACGGTGGTGTTGGCAAAGAGACGCCTGGCCTGCTCTTTGTCGCGGGCCACCTCCCGCATGAGGTACACATCGAGCCCAAAATTGGTCAGGATGTCGAACCAGGCAAAGATGGCGATGGCGATGGCATACTGGCCGTTCCCCACCGGCCCCAGGACGCGAGCCATCAACGCGGCGAAGGCCAAGTCAATGGCCCGGTTGAACAGGTTGAGGATGATGGGGGCGATAGAGTTTTTTGCCACCCGCCGGACGGTGCTGGCGTCATCCTCTTCCCGGTAGAAAAAGCGCCACAGGTAAAGTCCCGCCAGGAACAGAATCATCATCCCGGCGATAAAGGTGATGAACGCGCCGACTTTCACGCTGTCGGGGCTGTATTTGAAGCGCACCGTCCACGCGCCCGGCTCTTTTAACAACACGCCCCGAAAGTTACCGTTCACCCGATAGATGAGGACTTGCTGCTCGGCATCCTGACCGCCCCCCCGCGGACGCACGAACGCCTTCCAGCCAGGGAAATATGTGTCGGCCAAGATCAGCCAACTCGGCTCGGTAACTTGTGCGTCCACCTCGACCTCGTTGCCGGTGTAGCGCGTCACCTGTTGGCCGGTAGCCGCGCCAGGCTGTGGGGCATAGAAATCGAGTGGATACATACCGAGATCAAGGATCACGTAATTGCGCGGGTCGTGATCCTGCACCACACCCCTCAAATCGTCCGTCTCCATCGCCGCCGAGAATGGCAACGTCCAAGCCCGTGGCATCGCGCCCAGGTTCTCGTACACTCGCACTGCCTCGTCTTGGTAGACCAACCGGTACTTGGGGTTGGGGATCTCTACCTCGGTGATGATGTACTTGACGTTCAGCAGGTCGGTGAGGGGACTGTCAAGGCTCGACCACTCGCTGAAGGAGGCGATTTGGTTGTACTGTAGTTCGTCCTGCTCCTCGATGAGCGCCATATAGTCGGCATACTGGCGGGAAAAAATCGAGTCGTACCCGGCGACCGTCTGCAAGTCGTAGAACATGCCCACGTTGGGATTCATTGTCTTGGTGGTGCCAGGCGGGGTAAAGGTAGCATAACGCCAGAGGGAGGTGTCCTGCTGCAGGAATTCGACCACCGGCGGAGTATAGTCGAGCAAGGCCGGGTCCACGGCCGGATTAAAGCCCGCGCCAAAGGTGACGAAATCGAGCACCAGCAGCCCCACCGCCAGAAACTCGAACACTGGCCGGCGACGGACAAAGATTGGGCAGCGACTCACGCGCAGGACGATGCCGGTCGCCGTCAGCAGCAGACCAAAGAGCACAGCCCACTTGAACTCGTAAGAGTAAAAAGCGCGATGGTCAGGAAACGCGGCGGGGGCCTTTGCCAGCGATAGAAAGACGCGCTCCACCAGCGGTTCGATCCGGGTGAAAAAGACCCGGCTGAGGGCCAGTCCGATCAGAGTGGCGAGCCCGCCCCAGACAGCGAGGCCGGCGAGGACAGAGGCCAATGACGGAGAGGTGTTGAGCAGGAACAAATTGCGAATAACGAATAACGAATTGCGAGTTGCCTCTGGCTTCCTGCTTCCTGCTTTCTCATCCAGCAATCGTTTTCGGTTTTCGATGAGCACATTCACCCCAAAACCGGCCAGTATGGCGACGGACAGCGTGAGCGGGAACACCCAGCGGAAGGGGGAGTGAGACTGGCTGATAAAGGGCAGCGCGTAGACGAGGGCGTAGAGCGGCGTGCCAAAGATGCAGCCGAGGGAAAAGAGGGAGAGAAGGGTGAAGAAAGGAATATGCGGATGGCGGAACCAATCAATCAACCTACTGCTGATTTGCTGATTTGCCGATTTGCCGATTTGCCGATTTGCCAACACTGCGATGAGCGCCAGGCACAGCGGCAGGAGACCCAGGTAGGCGCCACCCTCGACATAGTTCTTGATGCCCCAATCGGGGTTGAGGATCGGCTCCCCGTAAGAGTTCGTAGTGACCGGAACCGTGCGCCACTCGAAGAGGTCCAAGTAACTGTGGTGAGCCGGGTTGCCGAAAAAGTTGGGGATACCAAAAGTGATCAGTCGCCGCGGGGGGTAGGCCCATTCTAGTACCTGCTGGAGACTGGCTGCTCCTCCGCCAGCGCGAAAACTGGTGGCGGCCACTTCATACAGAGGTACGAACTGCACCGCGCCCAGCGCCAGGCCCAGGGTCAGCATCACGACGAGCCAGAAGGCCGGGCGACGGCAGTCAATCAGCCAACTTGCCAACCGGCTTGTGTTGGATAGTTTGCTAGTAGGCGCAGCGGATAAACAGCGGATAAACGGATGAGGATATCCGCTTATCCGTTTCTCATCTGCTGCCCCGGTAAACAAACACGGTTGGCCTATGAGCCGCCACAGCGCGTAGGCCCCGGTGATCAGCAAGACAAAATAGGTGTTCTCGGCGTGACCGGCGAGCATCTGGCAGCCCAGGCCCAGCGCACCCAGGAGCGCCCAGGGCAGTGTCGCTGGCCGCCGGCCCAGCGCCGGTCGCTGCTGCACGATCAACTCGACCATCGCCAGGATGAACGGCAGCCACGACGCCCCAGCAATGATCATCGGATGCACGACCGAGACGATCAAAAAGCCGCTGAATTGAAAGGTGATTCCGGCGATCAGCCCACCCAGGCGACGGATGCCCAGCACGCGGGCAAAGAGGTAAGCAAACATCCCCGCCAGCCCCAGTTGTAGCCAGGTGAACACGCCGTAGGCCCGCCACAATGGAAAGACGTAGAAAACGATAGTGAGGGGATAAAGCGCCGAGTGCTGCCCATTGGCCAGGAAAGGATACCCGGCAAAGACGTAAGGATTCCAGAGCGGCAGTTCCTGGTTCTGAATCGCCTCGACGATGAATCGCTTCCAGACATAGTTCTCCAGGATCAGGTCGTTGAGCAGGGGATTCTGAGGAACGCCGATGCCCAGTTCGTCAGCGGCAGCGCGGTAGGGCTCAAAGATAAAGAGGTTGTCGGCCGGCAGCAGCGTCTTGGGCCCCAGGACGACAGGGGCAAACAGCAGGAGGGGCAACAAGAGCAACAGGGCGAGGATGCCCAGATGGTGCCCTGAGCCTGTCGAAGGGTCAGGCAGTGTTTTGCGGATCATGCGGTCAACCGGTCACTCGGCTGCAGGTGGTGATGGCGCCGGCGCACATCCCACGTCCGCAGTGCCGCCTCAATCTTGACCGGCGTCGTCATCTTGGAGTGACCAACGCACCGGTCCTCAAAGTAGATGGGGATCTCTAGCACGCGATAACCCAGACGCTCGGTCACGTAGGCCATCTCGACCTGGAAGACGTAGCCCTGTGAGTGAATGCGGCCTAGGTCAATGCCGCGCAGCGTCTCTGCCCGCCAGCACTTGAAACCGGCAGTGACGTCCTTGACCTTACATCCCAGGATCAGCCGGGTATAGACGCTGTTGGCCCACCAGGAGAGCAGCCAGCGGCCCCAGCCCCAAGACTCGTCCGTCTTGCCGCCCTGCACATAGCGGGAACCGACGATCACGTCATAGTCTCGGATACGCTGTAGAAAGTGGGGGATGTACCTGGGGGAATGGGAAAAGTCGCAATCCATTTGGACGATCAAATCGGCGTCGTGCTCCAGAGCCCAGTGAAATCCTTCTACGTAGGCACGACCCAAACCGCGAATACCGGCGCGATGCAGCACGTACAACCGGCCTGGGTACTGAGCGGCTAACTCGTCAGCAATGTGACCAGTGCCGTCGGGCGACTCATCATCCACGATTAGGATATCTAAAGCGGGGATGCCCAAGCCAAATAACGCCTCGGTCATGGGGCGGACGTTTTCGGCCTCGTTGTAGGTGGGGATGACGACAGTCAGATTCAATAGATCTCGAGTCGCTCCAAGGGGACTGTCAAATTCCCGCTTTTGGCCTGGATAGTTCGGCTGCGCTCATCACAGGTCTGGCGCTTGTCCTGAGCCTGTCGAAGGAATCCAGGCCGAGCAATATCTGGACTACCTGGCGCACCTAATCTGCACATTGAGTCTTGACGATGGCCTGTTTCAATTCCTTCAAGTTGGAGAAAGGTCCCTCCGATGGCTGGAGCACGCCTATTTTGACGTCCAGGCGCGGGAATTTTGCATCGGGGTTCATTTGCCCAGCCTCCCAGTCTGCACGGGGATAGAAAAAGGCCATTGCCTCGTTCAGTCGCCCCATCAAGGCCTGCTGCACTTGCTTCACCCTACGCGGCGCAATGATGGCAATGATGCTGGTGTCGTCCAGGTGGCCTACATACGCATCCGCGTCGTGGCTTTCGCTCAAAACGTGGCTCAACATGAGCGCCACGGCACGCACCACGTCATCCCGCGCCACAAAGCCGTAGGTTTCAGCAAATTTGCCCAAACCACGCAATCCAACCGAGAGCACTGCCCAGTCATGGCGAGTTAGCAATTTGCTCAGATGCTCATCAGACACTAATGCGGTCGACAGGCCGGTGATGGGATGGCAGAGTTGTCCCATTCTGGAACGGCGCAGCACATTACGTACTCTCAAGCGCAGTTCCTGGACATCAAACGGTTTGGTGATATAGTCCACAGCGCCTAGTTTCAATCCCGTCAATCTATCCCTACGCTCACGCCTCCCGGTGAGAAAGATAATCGGGATGTGTTGGGTGCGCCGATGAGCACGTAGGCAGCGACACACCTCGTAGCCATCAATGTCCGGCAGACTAATATCCAGCATAATCAGGTCAGGGATGATCTTTTCTACAAAATCCAAGGCGTCTTTGCCCCAACCCACCGCAGCGACTTGGTAACCCTGCACCTTAAAGTACGATGTCAGCATCTCTGCCGTTTCTGCTTGGTCCTCCACTACGAGGATATAAGGAACTTGCACGTTTTCACCCTCCACCTTCACGTGTGTGAACGATGGCCTTGCTCGACGGACCCCAATACTCGGCCGAAAAGTCAAAGCCGACCTCTGACCGCGCCTCCTGGCTCGGTTAGAAACTGGTCAGATCACTTTTCGGATAGGTTTCAATCAATCGGCTCTTTGTAGATGGCGTACGTACAGGTCGAATGCCCCATGGCCACACATTCGATCTCTTCTACCCTGAACTTGCGACCACCGCTGAGCCAGTGTAGCCCTTCCTCTAACAGTCCTCTCCCCGCGAAGCAGATCGGCTGGTCGGCCTTGCGGCCCCAACAGACCGGGCAGGGGTTCATGATGTAAACATAGTGGTCACCACGGTTCTCGACGGTGCTCTTCTGGTCACTGATCTTGGTAAAGACTTTTGCCATGGCTGGAAGCCCGGCCTTGAGTTTGGCGCCCAACGGCAGTACTTTGAAAGCCAGGTCGCTGGCGCCGGAAAGCGCACCGAGGCCCTGTAGCCCACGGGCGAAGGAAGCACGTCCGGCCCGTAGTTCCAATCCACGTCCCCCACGCGGCCCGTACATCTCCTCCAAAGCCCCATTCAGAGCCGAATAATCTGCAAACTCGAACTCTTTTGCCAGATTAGGGGGTGGGTAGTTATCAATCAGGTGTGGAAGGCCAGCCAGTCGCAGCACGGCGTTCAGCCCATTCTTGCCCATGACCTCTTCCATCGCTTCGATGTAGATGCGGGCAATACGATTAGGATAGTAATAGCCGCTTGGCTCAATCCGAGACACTTTTTGTCCTCCTTTCTGCTGTTTTGTCTGCTAGACTTCCAGGATAGCAGTCAGATCTTCGGACGCACGGCGCATATCCAGGAAGAGCAAACCCAGTTTGGTCTGCTGGCGGGCCAACACAGTCAGGAGAGCCTCCTCGCCGACAGCACGAAGAACGACGTAGCCGTTCTCACCCTTTACGTACACCTCATTCAACGCACCTCGCCCCAGTTCGCCAGCGATGCGCTCACCCAGGGAAAGCATCGCGGCGGACATGGCAGAAACACGATCCTCCTCGACGCCCGCCGGGAGATAGGAGGCCATCGTCAGCCCATCCACGCTCACAATGATCGTGGCCTCGACATCTGGCGTGCTCATCTGTAATTCCTGCAAGCGCCTCATCAAGCGCTCGGTGCGTGATCTCTCTGCCATTATGACCTCCTTAGACGTTTACTCTCCAGTTAATATCCTGTCTATCGTGCAAGCGTGAGAGTACCACAAGTAATGCACATTGTCAAGTGCGTATTATCTCTCTCGTTCCTCACATCTCGACCCTAATTTTACCCCCATTGTCATTTCCTAGCAACTCTCGTACCACCGCCACCGCTTCATTCGCGTTCTCAGCATAAGCATCCGCGCCGATGGTCTGCGCCCATTCAGGGCTGGTTGGCGCTCCACCGACGATGACTTGGACTTGCTCGCGCAGGCCGGCTTCTTTCAGCGCCTCGATGACCACTTCCTGGTTACGCATCGTCGTCGTGAGCAGCGCCGAGAGGCCGACGACGTTTGCCCCGGCCTCCTGCACCTGCTCGACGAACTCGCCCGCGGGCACGTCCACCCCCAGGTCGTACACCTGGAAGCCCGCCGCAGCGAGCATTGTGCCCACCAGGCTCTTGCCAATCTCGTGGATGTCCCCTTCGACGGTGCCGATGACGACGGTGCCGGACACCTGGCGCTGCTCCTGCCGCGCTACCAGCGCTGGCTCTAGCACAGCCATGGCAGCCTTCATCGCCTCGGCGGCCATCACCAGATCGGGGATAAAGTACTCACCGCACTCGAACCGGTCGCCGACAACCTGCATGCCAGGATTAAGTGCTTGCTCAATGGCAGTCAGCGGAACGACGCCGGCCTCCAATGCCTGGACGGCAAGTTCCCGCGCCTGGTCAGGCTCGCCGATGATGACTGCTTCTTGTAGTTGTTTCAAAGTTTCGCTCACGTTTGGCTCCTCTGTGGATTGTAGATTGATAGATTGGTAATTGGTAAATTAGGGTCGCAATGATCCGTCAATCCTGCCGATCAGTGTTCTCATTTGGCAGGCGATCCATTCCGGCGGCCCGGGCTGCCTGTAACGTGATGGCTTCCAGTTCGCGCACGACAGCAAGTTCCTGCGGCTCGTAAGCGGCAATGCGCTCTTCGACGCGCCGGTGGGCCCGCTCGGCGGCGTCCAGACTGCCCTGGGCCTCCCAGTTACGGCGAAAGTCGCGGTCTACCACCGGGCTGGGGATGAACAGTTCTTCCCGGAACCAACGGCGGGTGTGGGGCATGCTCAAGAAATGGCCCGCGTGCCCCACCTGGCGGATGATCTCCAGCGCCAGCGGCGTTTCACGCTCGACCATCCCCGTCACCAGTCGCTTGGCCATGCCCACGATCTCGGCGTCAATCACCAATTTCTCCAGGCTAAAGCAACTCTCAAAGTCAAGCATGCCGGGGCCAGAGATCATGTTGATGCCCGCCAGCGCCCCCAGGATCGCGCCGATGCCCGATTCGAACCCGCATTGGGCGTCCACCACCTTGGCGTCGGACATTCCCAGGTAGGCGTGGGTGGGCAGACCGAGATACTTGCCTACCTCGGCGTAGGCGCAATCAATCATCATCGTCTCAATAGCGCCCATCGGGGGCGTGCCGGTGCGCATGTCGAAGGCAGCTGGTGAACCGCCCCAGACTATGGGCGCACCAGGCTCCACGAGTTGGTGAATGGTGACGCCGCTCAAGCACTCGGCGGTGTGCTGGACGACTGATCCCAGGAGAGTCGCCGGCCCCGTGGCTCCCGCCAGCGGCATACTGACCAGTTCCGCCGGTATCCGGTACTGGGCGCAGTCCATCAAGTTCTCGCAGGTGATCTCGGACCACAAAAGCGGGGGGGAGGGACAAACGTCGAACACGGCGATAGGGCGCTCCGCCAGGGCCTCCTCGCTGCCGGCCACCACCACCAGCAGGTCCTTCATCACCTCCCAGGTCTCGACGGCGAACGCGCCGGTGACGACTGGCTTGCGGGTGTGAAGCAGAGCCAGATAGAGCCGGTACAGGTCGCTGATTTCCTGCGGCACATCCGCGCAGACGAGGGATGTGGCGACAGCGTCCAGCGCATCCAGCCCATCGGCCAGTTTGATAAAGCGCACAAAATCAGCAGTGACCGGGGAACGCGAACGAGTCGCGTTGTGGTCGAGAATCTCAATGGCTGCCGACCCAGGATCAAAGTGTACGTCGTCGTCGCCATAATGCACCACCGGCTGACCGTCGGGGTCGAAGAGGTGGAACGACGAGGGGGCCGTCTCGACCGCCCTGTGGGCCAGGCCGGCCGGGATGCGCGCTACCTGCGTCCTCAAGTCCACCTCCGCGCCGTGCTCGGCCAGGAGGTGCAACGCACGGCTGGAGTGAACCTGCACGCCGGGGTCGCTCAACAGATCGTAGGCCTCAGCCACGATGCGCTCGACAGTCTCGGAGGACAAAATTTGCAGACAGGGTCGTTTGGTCACGTTGACTCCTTGTGTTAGATTCAGGGTTCCATCTAGCGGAGCGATTTAGCCTGGTCTGGCGGCCAGTAGACGAATAAGG
>CAYQTW010000104.1:0-9505 GCA_964420485.1 uncultured Anaerolineales bacterium | reverse complement strand
GTAGCCGAGGTTTCCGTACCTCGCGGGCCTGGCGCGCTATGGAAAGCGCGGCTACCCCACCTAATGCCAATGCAATCCATAAGTGTAAAAGAGTGGGAGGAGCGTGATGGCAAGGATATTCTGCAACTTTATGAGAATGTGCAGCGACGGCCCGGCGGTGTCTTTGAGGGGGTCGCCAAAGGTGTCGCCGATGACCCCGGCTCTGTGCGCTTCCGACCCTGTGCCGCCAAAGTGGCCTTCTTCAACGTGCTTTTTGGCGTTATCCCACGCGCCGCCGGCGTTGAACATCAAGATAGCCAACGTCGCGCCGACGATCTTGACGCCGATCAGGTAAAAAGCCAGCGCCCACGGGCCCATCAGAAAGCCGACGGCGATGGGGAAAGCCACCCCGGTCAGCGTCGGCGCGACCATCTCTCGCAGCGCGTGGCGCGTCCCGATGTCCACGCAGGCGCCGTATTCGGGGACGGCCCGGCCAGCCAGGAGCCCGGGGATTTCGCGGAACTGGCGCCGCACCTCGTCCACCATACAAAAGGCCGTCCGGCCCACCGCCTTCATCGCCTGAGAGGAGAACAGGTAGGGCACGGTGGCCCCGATCATTAGCGCGGCAATGTTCAGCGGGTGGGCCAGGTTGAGACCGCGCACAATTTGTAGGGCTACCCCTTGCGGGTCGGCGCCGCCGAGGGTGACGAAACCAGCCAGGCTTCCGCTGCTCACTCTGGCCAACTGAGCAGCACTGAGGAGATAGGCAAAAAGGATAACGACGCTGGTCATCAGGGCACAGGACATGCCGTATCCCTTGGTGATGGCTTTGGCGATATTGCCGGCCGCGTCCAGCATATCCCCGGCACGACGCACCTCCGATCCCAACCCGGCCATCTCGGCGATGCCGCTGGCGTTGTCGGCGATGGGGCCAAAGGCGTCGGCCGCCATGATGATGCCTTTCATTTCGGTGATACCCAGCGTGGCTGCCGTGATGCCGAGTATGCCGGACAAGCCACCGCCCATGATGTAAAAAGCGATCACGTCGATCACGGCCACCAGGATGATCATGATGACCACGCTCTCCATCCCCCAGGAAAAGCCATAGATCAGGTTGATAGCCACGCCGCTCTTGCCTCCCGCGGCGATCTGTTTGACCGGTCTCTGGGTGATGCCGGTGTAGAACTGCACCAGGAGCGAAACCAGGATGGCGGTGACCAGCCCCAGCGTGAGACAGTAAAACAAGCGAATATCGTGCATCACGTAGACGCCCAGGAAATAGAACGAGACGATGGAAAATAGGGCCGTCGTCAGGAAGCCTAGGTTCATGGCGACGAGGGGGTTGCGTTTTTCTGTGCCACGCACTGCCAGCACGCCCAGTACCGCGCCGATGGCGCCGACGGCCCGGCTGAGCAGGGGAAAGAGCACCGCCGCCCAACCGTAGGTGGGGATAAAAGTCAGGCCCACGATCATTGTGGCGATGAGGTTGTCGGAGCCAGACTCGAAGAGGTCCGCCCCGCGCCCGGCCACGTCCCCCACGTTGTCGCCCACCTGGTCGGCGATGACGGCGGCGTTACGGGGATCGTCCTCCGGGATGCCCTGCTCTATTTTTCCCACCAAGTCGGCGGCGATGTCGGCCCCTTTGGTGAAAATGCCCCCGCCCAACTGGGCGAACAAGGCAGAGACACTGGCCCCAAAGCCAAAGCCGACCAAAAGGTGTACGTTCTCCGGGTGAGCCGGGTTCACGCCAAAGAGGAGCGACAGCCCAAAGATGCCTAGCAGGTTCAGCACCACGATGGAGAGCCCCATAATGCCCCCACCACGGAAGGCGACCAGCAGTGCTTGGGCGGCCGAGGAGCGGGCCGCGGCGGTGGTGCGCACGTTGGCCCGCGTCGCCGCGTTCATTCCCACCAGGACGGCCAGCATAGAGAAGGCCGCGCCGACGACAAAACCCAGCGCGATCTGCCAGTTCCCCTCTGGCATGACCACGAACAACAGCAGGGCCAGAATCGCCACGAATGGGGCAATAGTGAGAAATTCCCGGCGGAGGAACGTATTGGCCCCGATCTGGATAAAGTGGGCGATCTCTCGCATCCGTTGTGTGCCGGCGTCCTGCTTGCGCAGCCACAGATAGAGAAGCACGATCACGATCAGGGTAAAGATGGCAGCCAGGAGAACAGAGATAGCAACGAGTTGACTCAAGTGCATTATACTCCCTCGATTTGCAAAAGTAACGTAGATGTGAATTCTACGCCGAGAGCGGGAAAAGTCAAGTTTGGCCGGCAGCACTTTGACAGTCTCGCGGTGTCATGATACTATTGGCTGGACGCTGGATATTGGAACGGGACGTAGACTGACTGGGACAGTAATGTGATCGGCGACTCAATCGTAGGGAGGCCATCGTTATGACAGATCAGAACAATCTAAACCTTTTGCCGGCCGTGCAGGATTTTCGCCGCGCCCGCCGCGAGGCTGCTATGCAAGAGATCATGGCCCGGCTGACCGGCAAGTCGGCCGATCTCCTCTCCTTCGAGGACGTGCGCCGCAAGTTAAAGGCCAAGAGCAGCGGCGCGCAGGAGTTGAAGGAAATCCCGCTGGATGCCATCGTCGGCAGCGTGGGGCGTTATTCTGACTTTACTCGCAGTTTCTTGCCTCGGCAAGATAGCGACCTAGAGCGGTGGGCGAGAGTCAAGGCGGCAGTCACCGGATCGGGCGGATTGCCGCCCATCGAGGTCTACCAAATTGGCCAGGCGTACTTTGTGCTGGACGGCAATCATCGCGTGTCGGTGGCCCGGCAGGTTGGCGCGACCCACATCGAGGCTTACGTGACCGAGGTGCACACCAAAGTGCCTCTCTCGCCCGACGTCCAGCCGGATGACCTGATTCTGAAAGCCGAGTACGCCGACTTTTTGGAGCACACGCGCCTGGACGAGTCCCGCCCGGAAGCCAATCTGGACGTGACCGTCCCTGGGCAGTACCGGGTACTCGAGGAGCACATTGATGTTCATCGTTACTTTATGGGTCTGGAACAGAAACGGGAGATCCCTTACCAGGAGGCGGTTAACCACTGGTACGACGAGGTCTATTTGCCGGCGGTGCAGGTCATTCGAGAGCGGGGCATACTGCGGGATTTTCCCGGGCGGACGGAAACAGACCTCTACGTCTGGATTTCCAAGCACCGCGCTGCGCTGGAGCAGGCGTTGGGGTGGGAGATCGAACCCGAAGCGGCGGCCACCGACCTGGCTGCCCGGTTTAGTCCCAGGCCACGGCGCGTCGTTGCCCGCGTAGGCGCGAGGATACTGGACGCCGTGACGCCGGACGAGTTCGAGGCCGGCCCGGCGCCGGGACAATGGCGCAGAGAGCAATTGGCGGCCCGCCGGGACGAGCGCCTGTTTGCCGACATTCTGGTGCCGGTCAGCGGCGATCGGGTTGGCTGGCAAGCCGTGGAACAGGCCCTGGTGGTAGCCCGGCGCGAGGGAGGACGGTTGCGCGGCCTCCACATAGTACACTCAGAGACGCAAAAGGACAGTGAGGAGGCCCAGATCGTGCAGACCGAGTTCAACCGGCGCTGCGAGGCAGCGGACGTTCCGGGGAATCTGGCTATCGTCGTTGGCAAGGTGGCACGCCAGATATGCGAGCGAGCCCGGTGGGCCGATCTGGTCGTCGTGAATCTCGCCCATCCCCCCGCGCCTCAACCGGTCGCCAAACTGAGTTCGGGATTTCGAACCTTGATCCGGCGCTGCGCCAGACCAGTGCTGGCAGTGCCGGGGGTTTCGTCTCTTATGGATCGCGTTTTGTTGTCCTACGATGGCAGCCCCAAGGCCGAAGAGGCGCTTTTCGTCGCCACCTATCTGGCAGGCCGGTGGGATATTCCCCTGGTAGTCGTGACTGTCATCGAACGTGGTCGTGCCACGCTGGAGACGCTGGAGCACGCCCAGAGGTACCTGGAAAGGCGTGGGGTGCAAAGGGGAGGGACAAGCCCGCCCCCTACTTTCGTAAAAGAGAGCGGGCCGGTCGCCGAGGCGATCCTAAAGACGGCCCAAGTTCACGAGAGCAATCTGATCATTATGGGCGGTTACGGGTTCAGTCCGGTGCTGGAAGTCGTGATTGGCAGTTCGGTGGATCAGGTGCTGCGTGAATCCCGGCAGCCAGTGTTGATCTGCCGGTAGACGGTTTATCATACCGTAGGGGCAACCCCTCGCGGTTGTCCATCGAGGAGTCAAAATGAACCAACCACTATCTTTCCAACAAGTCATCCTCCGCCTGCAACAATTCTGGGCTGACCACGGCTGCCTGATCTGGCAACCCTACAGCGAAAAGGTCGGCGCGGGGACGATGAACCCCGCCACCATTCTGCGCGTCCTGGGGCCAGAGCCCTGGAATGTGGCCTACGTCGAACCCTCTTACCGGCCCGACGATGGGAGGTACGGAGATAACCCCAACCGTATGCAGATGCATACCCAGTTCCAGGTCATTCTCAAACCCGACCCTGGCAATCCCCAGGAACTGTACCTGGAAAGCCTGTATGCGCTGGGCATCCGCCGCGAGCAGCACGACATCCGTTTCGTTGAGGATAACTGGGCCAGTCCGGCATTGGGAGCTTGGGGCCTGGGCTGGGAGGTCTGGCTGGACGGGCTAGAGATTACCCAGTACACCTACTTTCAGCAGGCGGGCGGTTTTCCTCTCGACCCGGTTTCGGTGGAACTGACCTACGGACTGGAGCGCATCGTAATGTTCCTGCAAAACAATGCTTCGGTGTGGGAGATTGACTGGGACGGCATCCACACCTACGGTGATATCCTGCTCCAGCCCGAGATTGAGAACTGCCGCTACGACTTTGAACTGGCCGACGTGGAAAACCTGCGGCAGATGTACGATCTGTACGAGGCCGAGGCGCGTCGTTGCCTGGACGCCGGGCTGGTCACACCCGCCCACGACTATATCCTGCGCTGCTCTCACGCCTTTAACCTGCTCGACGCGCGCGGCGCCATCGGCGTGACCGAGCGGGCCACCTACTTTAGCCGCATGCGCGACCTCTCCCGGCAGGTGGCGGAGGCTTATGCCGAGCAGCGGCAGCGGATGGAATACCCGTGGCTGGAGGAGCAGGAGGCAGGGAAGCAGGAAGCAAGAAGCAAGAAGCAAGAAGCAGGAAGCAGGAAGCAAGAAGCAAGAAGCAGGGAGCAGGACACTCTGGACACTTTCGTACTGGAGGTGGGCACTGAAGAGTTACCCGCAGGCGATTTGGACGACGTATTGGCGCAACTGCGCGAACTGGCGCCGGCCCGCCTGTCGGAGGCGCGGCTCGATTACGAGGACTTGTGCATCCTGGGCACCCCCCGGCGGCTGGTGGTGCTGGTCGAGGGACTGGCCCAGCGCCAGCGCGCGGTCGAGGAGGTGGTAAAAGGCCCGCCGGTGCGCGTGGCCTTCGACGCCGAGGGCCAACCGACGAGGGCCGCCCAGGGCTTTGCCCGCAAACAGGGCATGAGCGTGGACGCACTGGAGGTGCAAGAGATCGGCGGCGGCGAGTACGTCGTAGCCCTCAAGCGCGAGGAGGGTCAGCCCGCGGCCGAGGTGCTGACCACGTTGCTGCCCGAACTGATCGCCAGTTTGCGCTTCCAGAAGAGTATGCGCTGGAACGAAAGCGGCGTGGCCTTCTCCCGGCCCATCCGCCATCTGGTGGCCCTGCTGGGTGATACGGTTGTGTCATTCGAGTACGCCGGTGTAGAGAGTGGCCGCACCAGCCGAGGCGCCCGGCCAGAAGGCTCTCCCGAATTCGAGGTGGCGCGGGCGGAGGACTATTTGCCGCTGTTGACCCAGCATCACATCGTGGCCGATCCCGAGGAACGGTGGGCTATCATCGTCAAGCAGGCCACCCGGCTGGCGCAAAGTGTAGGTGGGCGCATCCCCGATGACCCGGCGCTGCTGAACCAAGTCACCAACCTGGTCGAGCAACCCACTGCTCTCCTGGGTCACTTTGATGAAGAATATTTGAAACTGCCTGCCGACGTACTCGTCGCGGTGATGAAAAAGCATCAGCGCTACTTTCCAATCTACCAATCTACCAATCTACTCCCCTACTTTATCGCCGTCCGCAACGGGGGTGACGAGCACCTGGACATTGTGCGCCGGGGCAACGAACAAGTCATCCGCGCCAGATTTGCCGACGCCGACTTTTTCTACTGCGAGGACATTAAAAAGCCGCTAGAGAAATTTCTGCCCCGGTTGGGGACACTCACTTTCCAGAAACGACTGGGCTCAATGTTGGACAAGACTCGCCGGCTGGAACAACTGACGCCTCGACTGGCCGAGATGGTGGGGTTGAGCGATGGGGAAACAAAAGCCGCTCTGAGAGCCGCCCACCTGTGCAAGGCTGACCTGGCGACGCAGATGGTGGTCGAGATGACCAGTTTGCAGGGAGTGATGGGGCGGGAGTACGCGCTGAGGTCAGGGGAAGACCCCACCGTGGCCGAGGCCATTTTTGAGCATTACCTGCCCCGCTCCGCCGGCGACGCGTCGCCCCGCACTCGGCCTGGCCTAGTGGTGGGGCTGGCGAACCGGTTCGACAGCCTGGCGGGGCTCTTTGCAGTGGGATTGGCTCCCACCGGCTCGTCCGACCCCTACCATTTGCGGCGGGATGCGCTGGGCTTGGTGCAGAACTTGATTGCCCACCAGGTTCCTTTCTCGGTGCGGGAGGGGCTGGCGCTGGCAGCCCGTTTGCTGCCAGTGGGGGTCTCCGAGGATGCACTGGCGGCGGCGCTGGACTTTGTCGTCGAGCGGCTGCGCGGGGTCTTGCGCGAGCAGGGCTTCCGCTACGACGTAGTGGACTCTGTGCTGGCGGCGCGGGGCGACGACCCCTTCCGCGCTCACCAGGCGGTAGTGGAACTCGGCCACTGGGTGGCCCGCGACGATTGGAGCCTCATCCTCGACAACTATGCTCGCTGTGTGCGCATCACTCGCGATCTGCCGGAGCGGTTCCCGTTGCGCCCGGCCCGCTTTGTCCAGCCGGCGGAGGAGGAACTGTACGCGGCCTACCGGGAAGCGCGGGCGCAGGTCACGCCGCAGAGCACGGTGGACGAGTTCCTGACCGCCTTCCTGCCGCTGGTGGACGTGATTGACCGCTACTTTGCCAGGGAGTCGGGCGTGCTGGTGATGGCGGAGGAGCAGGCGCTGCGGGAGAACCGGCTGGCGCAGTTGCAGCACATCTCCGCGCTGGCCGGTGGCATTGTGGATCTGAGCCGGCTGGAGGGGTTCTGAGCAACTTGCAGGGAATTCACTAATGGGCGTTTTGCGGACGCGCCAACTTGTTGGCGTTTTTGGCTGGACAAGATGCGGTTTGCGCTGTTGATTCTGGCAGCGAGGCCACCGCAACGAGTTGCGGCATCCGGAAATAATTCCACGTAAAAAGGGGCAACAAGATGACGGTCAGTAAAACTGTCAAACAGGAAGAATTGACCCCAACGATAAAAGACTGGCTGGCCGCCAACGACGTGCCACCGATGACGCCGCTGGACCTGTTTTTCCTGCCAGGCGAGGTGATTATTCGCCCTCATTTCTCTGATCAGCAGGAATTGTTAGAGTGGTTTGACGGTTTTCGCCAGCGGTATGATGGCCTCCTGCGTCGGCTGGCAAACGGATAAGTAAAAGTGCGGCCGGACCTGGCGATCCAGCCGGAGCGAAGTGTGATTTTCGCCCCAACCAGGCAAACACAAAGCCTCCCGCCAACGGGAGGCTTTCACGTGCCGACTCGCCGACTCGCCGACTCGCTGACTCGCCGACTCGCTACTCCATCCCCAGGTAGGCCTTCTGCACCATCTGGTTTTGCCGCAGCCCCTTGCACGTGTCGCTCAGGACGATCTCACCTGTCTGGAGGACGTAGCCCCTGTGGGCGAGCCGGAGCGCCATGCGTGCATTCTGCTCTACCAGCAGCACCGTCATCCCGCGCGCGTTGATCTCACGGATGACATCGAAGATAGCCTTGACGAGCATGGGGGCCAGGCCCAGCGAGGGCTCGTCCAGCATCAGGATGCGTGGCCGGGCCATCAGCGCGCGACCGATGGTAAGCATCTGTTGCTCGCCGCCGGAGAGCGTGCCGCCGAGTTGATTCTTCCGCTCCTCCAGGCGGGGGAATAGGTCGAAGACGCGGCGGCGATTCTCCTCGATGGCCTCTTTATCCTTGCCCAGGGTATAGGCCCCCATGTTCAGGTTCTCCGTCACCGTCAGGGTGGAGAAAACCTGGCGGCCCTCGGGCGCGTGGGAGATACCCCTGTCAACGATACGGTGAGCCGGTAGGCCGTGGATGTCCTGACCGTCGAACTCGATCCGGCCCTCGCGGGGGCGGATCAGGCCGGAGATGGTGCGCAGCGTCGTCGTTTTGCCGGCCCCGTTGGCCCCGATGAGTGTGACGATCTCCCCTTTCTCTACCTCCAGATTGAGGCCCTTCAGCGCGTGGACGTGGCCGTAGTAGGTGTGCAGGTTCTCGATCTTTAGTAGCGCCATGGTCACACCTCCTCCACTTTTTCCTCGCCCAGATAGGCTTCGATCACACGTGGGTTTGTCTGCACCTCGGCCGGCGTGCCTGCGGCGATCTTGGCTCCATGGTCGAGGACGACGATGCGCTCGCAGATACCCATCACCACCTTCATGTCGTGCTCGATGAGCAGGATGGTTATCCCTGAGTCGCGGATTTCTCTAATCACGGCCATCAACTCTAGACTTTCCTGCTCGTTCAGACCAGCGGCCGGCTCGTCGAGGATGAGCAGGGCGGGTTTGGTTGCCAGTGCGCGGGCGATCTCCAGCCGCCGCTGGTGACCGTAGGGCAGGTTCCTGGCCAGTTCACCTCTATACTCGTACAACTGCATAAACTTGAGGCAGTGTTCAGCCTCCGCGACGATGTGTGTCTCTTCCTCGCGCTGTGACGGGGGCCGGAAGATTGCCCCTGCTACACCTGCCCTGGTGCGGCAGTGCGGGCCAGCCATCACATTCTCCAGGACGGTCATATTCTTGAACAGGCGAATTGTCTGGAAGGTGCGAGCGATGCCGCGCTCGGTGATCTCGTGAGGACGGCGGCATCTGGTTGCGTCCCATGCTCTCTGCACACGGCGGAGGGGCAGCCAACTGGCCCACCAGATAGGAGTGCTCAGCCGCTCCCGCCAGGTATAGGGAGGGCGGGCAATGCGTTCGCCCTGGAAGTAAACCTCGCCCACCGTGGGCGGGTAGACGCCAGTGATCATGTTAAAGATTGTGGTCTTTCCGGCGCCATTGGGGCCGATCAATCCCAGGATTTCGCCCTGGTTGATCCCAAAGTCAACGTGGTCAACTGCTACCAGGCCGCCGAATTGTTTGGTCAGGTCTTGAACTTGCAAAAGTGCCATGTGCTTCCCTCGGATCAAGTGTCTGCCGCCGGGACGGCAAGGGCTTGCTCTTTTTTCTCGCCCCGCATTTCCAACCGCACGCGGCGACTGGGCCACAATCCCTCCGGCCGGAGGATCATCATGGCCACCATCGCGAAGCCCAGCCAGGCGTCCCG
>CAYQTW010000103.1:4329-9518 GCA_964420485.1 uncultured Anaerolineales bacterium | reverse complement strand
CGAGTTTGACAGGTATGAGGTAGCGTCGGTGGAGATTGAAGTGGCTGTACGGCGAGCATACGAACGATCGGGGAAGTAGGACAGGAGATAAGTCAGTGAATCGCTCTGAATTCAAACACAGACTCCCCGGCTACATCGCCACGGGACTGATGATCCTGACGACCACATTGTGGACGTTCTGGGGCATGGCGGAAATGTACTACGAGGGCTGGGGGCTGCCATTTCCCGAACCAATGCGCTATCTGACACTTGGCGCTGTCTGCCTGGCCCTCACGCTGGTCGTGCTGACGTGGCCCCGGTTTGGAGGCTGGCTGATCATCCTCATCGGCGGTGGTTTTACCGCCTGGTGGTGGACGCTGGCTGCCGGGCGTGGTTGGCTATCCCTGGAATGGATTCTGAGCACGTTCCCCGTCAGCGGCCTGCTGATCCTCACCGGCGTACTCTTTCTCTTCGAGGGCCGCTACCGGCAGCGGCTGCGGGCCGCAGGATGGACGTCGCCAGAGAAATGGCTGCGTCGTAACCTGCGCTACGTCCTGGCCGTCGGGTGCCCGCTGCTGACGGCGATTGCCGTCTCGGCCTACTTTGCCCCCATCCTCCTGACCCGCGTGGACGACGGCGACCGGGGCGCGCGGTTGATTGAAGGCAATGGCGTGAGACTCGTCTGGGCGCCAGAGGGGCCGGGCTGGAACTGGAAGCAGCCCTGGGGTGGGTACCCTTCCTGGGATATGATCGCCCTTTACGGAGTGTTGCCGGTGGGCCTTGAGGACAAGCCGGGGTACGAGGACAGGCACGCCACGCAGGAGGACATGGAGACGACCAGCCTCTGTCGCTACTTGAGCAAAGATGGCCTGACGCTTGAATCTGAGCCGCAAGATTGGTGGCGTATGCCCACCACCGACGAAATCGTCCGCTCACTCGTGCGGCACGGTGAGAACGCCGGGTGCACCTGGGACGGCGAGTCCGATGAGGTTGACTGCAAAACCTCACCCGACAAAGAGACGCCCCTCTGGGCTCCAGACCAGCCGCCAATCTATTACTGGTCGGCCGACGAATACGACGAGAGTGAGGCTTACTACGTGGGCTACAACGGTCAGGGCGTCCATTCCCAACAAAAATCATGGGGCAACCCGCGCCACGGCTATCGCTGCGTGCGTGAGCCGTGAGGGGGGAGGGGAGGCTATGGAAGAAGAATACCAGGAATTCAGCGAGTTGGAATGGCTACACGCGGCGGCAACCAACCCGGCCTTTGATTTTCTGAAGGACCCCGCAGAAGACATCTACACACTGACAGACGGGAGGCCATTTAATGACAAAAGGTAAGGTGGTACTTGTGCCGTTTCCTTTCGACGACCTCTCAGCCACCAAAGTGCGACCCGCCGTGTGCCTGACGAACCCAATTGGTGTACATCGTCACGTCGTCCTGGCATTTATCACCAGCCGGGTTTCCGTTCCGCCCGCGAGTTCCGACATCGTGCTGGATGCTCGACACACCAATTTCTCAACAACTGGACTACGAGTCTCGTCCACATGCGCCTACACCGACTGATGACCGTTACCACATCAATCATCCAACGCGAACTGGAGGAATTGTCGCCGCGCATGCAGGCAAAAGTCAACACCAAACTGCGCGACCTGTTCGGTTTATGAGCCACAACACCTCGCCAACGCCGGAAACGATAGCCGCTACTCATCCTCTTATGTCAATGAGCTTCCAACGTGAGGCGCTACTCCACTCCCTCGAAGAAATC
The DNA here is from genome assembly GCA_964420485.1 of uncultured Anaerolineales bacterium. Lineage (GTDB taxonomy): Bacteria > Chloroflexota > Anaerolineae > B4-G1 > B4-G1 > CAYQTW01. The sequence continues at coordinate 7,770 of CAYQTW010000103.1, read as the reverse complement.
ATGGTATCGGGTTCTCAACTCTCTCCGCAAATCGCCAAAGACATTTGGGGCAACTGGGCACACGAGTTCCAACATTCGCACACAGACATCCCGAATTTCCCATTGAGCCGCAGGAGATATGCGCAGCCTGAACACGTGCAAGAGTTCACGCAAGTTCATCGTCACGACGACGCGGGTGGCGGTACCGTTCGGCAGCGCGAATCTGGCGTCCTCCTTGCGCACCCCTAATTCCCGCAGCGTCCGGTAAGTGGCTTTGACATTGCTGGCAAACTCGTCCCAGACCGCCCTGGCTTCTGGGTTCTCTGCGATGGCGGGGGGCAGTACCCACTCTGGGTTGGACATGTCCACGTAGCGCTGGCTCTCTTGCGAGTACGAGGCCAGTCTGTGCCGGACGAGTTGGTGCGAGCAGGCCCGCGAGATACCGCTGATCTCGAACGTGACCGAGGCATGTTCGATCAATTCAGCTCTGCCCAAACGATCATCTGTGGTTATGCCTATCAATTCAATTTTCATACTACTCTCCCTACCTGGGCGCTTTACCGAACAGCTAATCGCAGAGTGCATAAACAAAACATTCCGGCTGAATCTAACACTCGTCCGGGTAAGAAGCAGACAGACCCAAATGCGTCGGCAGAAACCACTCCCGGCAGATTTCTTCATAGACATGGGATAACTTTGCCAGCCGTCTCCACAAATCTAACGCATGGCCTAGAACTTGGGATAAATCCTCGGAAGACTAATGAAATGCAAAACCATGTCTCTCAAGAACTGCTGGCTGTAGGGCTGAAACTGAGACACTATCGAAAGTTCGTTTGCTTGATACGAAAACTTGATGAATGCAGAGTATAGTTTTGCTCTCTTGGCGTAAAATCGCAAAGGGACTAGATGCTGATAATCGTTCAAGATTTGATTTTTCACCGGAATACAGAATGTTTTCGACCGCTTATCAGTGTATCCAGGGTCATCTGGTATAATCACTTTGTCAATCAGGTCGTTCAAGCATACGTAAAAGAGCCTTTTTGTATCCAAGGAAGCTAGGAATAGCAACACTGGCACCCCCGAACCAATTGACTGGACAGTCAAAAGTTCATTGGTATCCAAAGTATAACTCACTATTTCCACGTCTATTGGCTCGCCATTGTCCACCTCACAATCAGGTTTTTCCACGTTCGTTCTCGGATGAATAGAAATTGTCCGAAAGTCCGTAGAGGTGGTAGCCTTTACCTGAGTAAAGAAGATTTCTCCCAATGTCTCGGCTATTTCTCTTTCTTCATCCACGTACCGAAATACTTCCACGACGTTATCTATTCCATAATCAGGTTTGTACTCGTGTATGACCCATTCTTCCGGCAGAAGCGAGCGTACAAGCTGCAAAGACCTTTCCTCCGACATGTGCTGAAGCGGTCTACGCTTTCTGCGTGCCATCACATTCTCCTTCTCTGGCTTTTGTGTTTATGGGCGATAAAACCAGGAGACACCTTTTCTAACTACCTCATACAAGATCCTGAAAGACCACTGGGCACTCTTCTGTCGCCGCTTCCAAAAGGGCTAGAGCGAGATCAGTTTCGCTGCGGCGAACCATATCCCGCAGTGTCCTTGCATTCGCGCTTATCAATGTGAATTCAGATCCCATCGTCAGTCCAACACCTTGAGCCACGCGATACACGCTGAAAAGCTCCTGGATAGACGCTTGCTCAACCTTGAATATGAATCGCAGGTGCTCAATAATACTCTCGTGCCCCTCGCGGATGCGCGCCCGCAGGAACCTCCCCGGATCGCCCCGGCTCTCGCTGCGATAGCAAACCCGCCCAGCGTGCTCCAGCAACTCCTCCGGCGTGCCGTCCCCCCGCAGATAGCGCGTGATGGCGATCAGTTCAACGTCCATCCCCAATCTCCAATCCCTAATCAGGCCGGCACACGCCCTCACCGGCGAACTCGCGGGCGCCGGTGTCCACGTAACCGACCGCCTCGGCCAGCGCGATACTAGGTTCGTTCGTCTCGGTGACAAAATAGAGCGGCTGCCTGGACGAACGGAGCACCCACGTCGTGCAGGCCATCACCACCGCCTTGCCCCAGCCGCGCTCCTGGGCAGCCGGCACAGTATGGACAAAGACCTCGGCGAAATGGGGTGAGGCCCAGTTGAGCCCCGCTTCGGCTGCCACCTCCCCCTGCGAACGAATGACAAAGCGCGGCCGGCCATCCAATCCCTGCTCCGCTACGATCAACACGTTGATGATGGGCTGGAAGCGGAACAACTCGAGATGGCAGACGCGGTTGACCTCAGGCTGCTCAATGCGCACGACCTCCGCGACGGCGTCTCGCAAGTCCGGCGTCGTGATCAAATAGTAGGGGCGGCCGGGGACGAGCGCCTGGCGTAAAAGTTCGACGGCCACACGGGCGTCCGGCGTGCGCAACACAACAGTTGGCTGAAACAGCCGCTGCCCAGTCTGGCAAACAGCGACGAAACCATCCGCGTGACCATCGCCGTCCTCGTGGACGTAGAGGCTGGTGCGCCGGGGATCGTGGTAGAAAGCGTAGTAGACGTACAGCGCGTCAGCATGCGCGGAAAAGTGCAACAGGGAGCGCACTTTCAGACGCAGTCTCTCCAGGTCAGCCATCGTTGTTCTCTCTACGGCCAGTTTCTAAAGACGAGAAGCAATAAACAACGCCAGGGAATGACCGCCTCCACCGGCGCACCCATCACGGTGACAGAATGTTCGCCGGCACACACCCCGTAGGCAGCGTTGACCACGGGCGTGCCTGGCGGCAGATGCTCCACCGTGACCGCCAGCGTCGCCGTCAGCATTCCACCCGGCGCGAGGCTAGCAGCCGTCCAGGTCACCACCCCACCCGCCTGTGTGTAATTGCCGCTGGCCCAGGCAAAGGTGGTGCTCACCGGGATAGCGTCCGTGAGCACAACCTGGGTGACGGTGTATGAAGAGGTATTGGTAACCACGAGCGCATATCTGAGCAAATGGACCAGAACCCCCTCGGAAAAGGTAGCCTGCTTGCTCACTTCCAGGCGTGGCGCCAGCGCCAGCGTGGTGACGGTATAGACACCCGTCGCCCCATCCTCCGTCGTCACTTGCACCACGTTAGTCAGCGGGCCTCCGTAGCCCGTCTCCACGGTGACGACGACCGTCTCCGCCCAGACGCCGCCGGGCGCGGTGATGGTCGGCGCCCAGGTGATGACGCCGGCCGGGGTGACGTGGGATGGCAGAATATCGGTGATGGTGGCGGTGAGAGTCAGGTCGCCGGTGTTGGTGACGCGCAAGGTGTAGGTCAGTTGCGCACCGGCCCGCACCGGGTTGGGATAAGCGCGTTTGGTCACTTCCAGACGTGGCGCCAACGCCAGCGTGGTAACGGTATAGACACCCGTCGCCCCCTCCTCCGTCGTCACTTGCACCACGTTAGTCAGCGGGCCTCCGTAGCCCGTCTCCA
>CAYQTW010000103.1:0-4229 GCA_964420485.1 uncultured Anaerolineales bacterium | reverse complement strand
CCGGGCGCGGTGATGGTCGGCGCCCAGGTGATGACGCCGGCCGGGGTGACGTGGGCCGGCAGAATATCGGTGATGGTGGCGGTGAGAGCTGGCCCGCCAGTGTTGGTGACGCGCAAGGTGTAGGTCAGTTGCGCCCCGGCCGGCACAGAGTCGAGTTCGGCGTGCTTGGTGATCTCCAGATTCGGCATCGCCGCCAGCGCATCAACAATGCCCCAGCCATAGACGTTGTTCGGCACATCGTCCGGGCCATCACCCCCACAGCCCTGCGTCGTCGTCCGAGGGCGGGCGGTGTGGGCAATGATCTGCTCCGTTCCGTCCACGTCGCCAATGAGAGACGGCACCGCCGACCACAGCAGCGCCATCACCCCCGCGACGTGCGGCCCGGCCATCGAGGTGCCGCTCATAGAAGTGTAACCACCGCCCCGCCGGCTGGAACGGACACTCACGCCCGGCGCGCTCACGTCCGGCTTGGGCCGCCCGGAGCCATCCTGCGTCACCGGCCCACGGCTGCTGAAGGAGGCAATGTTGTCGCTGCTATAGGTCGCGCCCACGGAGAAAGCGGCGTCGTAGAGAGCGGGCGGGTCGCGCACAGTGCTGCACCCGGAGCCGTCATTGCCGGCCGAAGCGACGACCACGATGCCCGCCGCGCGCACGTTCTCGACGACCTCTTGCAGCGTGTCCCAGTCGCAGCCCTCGCTGGGAGGACAGGTCCAGGAATTGTTGATCACATGAGGCGCCAGACTGGGGACACTGTCGCTGATGGGATCGCCGCCGACGGGATAGGGCGCTATGAAAAACTCGAAACACTCGATGTAGGTCGCGGGAGTGCCGTATCCCACGTCCATATTGCGGCAGCCAATCCAGCGCGCGCCGGGCGCGACGCCGATCTGATTGCTCCCGCCGTCATCGCCGACGATGGTGCCCATCGTGTGCGTGCCGTGGCCGTGGTCATCGCAGGGTTCGGGCGAATCGGCCCCGCAGGAGCCTCCCCCGCTATGGATCGCGTCGTGCCAGTTATAGTCGTGGGTGGCGGTGACGCCGTTGTAGCCCCGGTACTGGTTGACCAGCGCCGGATGGTCCCAATCGTAGCCGGTATCCTGCCCGGCGACGATGACACCCTGGCCGGTGTAGCCCAGCGCCCAGACGTCGTCGGCGTTGACACGCTGTACGCCCCACTCAACCGCCTGTGGGACTAGCGGGCGCACGCCATTGAGCCGGGGATCCGGCAGCGTTTGGCGGACGCGCGGATTGGCGGCGATGCGGGCCACGTCGGGGCGGGCTGCCAGGCGCGCGACCAGGGCGCGGTCTCCCTTTACCACCAGCACATTGACGACGTAGAACGAGCGATAGTCCACACCGGCCCCGTCCAGTTCCGCGCGCAGGGGCGCCTGGGAGCGTAACACCACCTCGCGCAGCGTATCGTGGACGTAACGCAGACGCGCCTCGCGGGTGGACCGGGTCGCCGCCGCGCTGAGGTCCGCCTGTTCGGCCAGGACCACCAGGAACTCGGTCTCGTCGCCTTTGGCGGTAGCCTCCCACACCTGGGGTGCGACGTTGGCCGGGGGGATGGGCGGCGCGGCGCGGGTGACAGCCAGCAGAGTCAAGAGGGACAGCCCGGCCAGTCCCAGCGCCAGACCAACGTTGAGAAAAAGTCGTTTGTTCATAAAAGGAATTATAGCAGAAATACGACGCTTGACAAAAGTGCCTTCTTATAGTACCTTATTGTTCGCTACCGCTCTGCCCAAACCTCGGAGACCTCGATTGGATTTACGAATGTCTGACTTGGGTATTGTCATCACCAGTTACAACACCCGCGACCTGCTGCGAACGTGCCTGCACTCGGTCTATGCCAGCCAGGGCGATTTCACGTTCGAGGTCTGCGTCGTGGACAACACCTCGTCCGACGGCAGCGCCGAGATGGTCGCCGCCGAGTTCCCCCAGGCGCGCATCATCGCCAACACGGAGAACGTCGGCTACCCCAGCGCCAACAACCAGGGCCTCCGCGCCTTCGGCTTCCAGAAATCCCCAATCCCCAGTCCCCAATCCCCAGTCCCCAAGTTTGCGCTACTCCTGAACTCGGACACAGAACTGCCGCCGGACGCGCTGGCACAGATGCTCGACTTTATGGCCGTGCACCCCGATGTCGGCGTCGCGGGCCCCAAACTGGTACTACCCGACGGATCGCTCGACCTGGCCTGCCGGCGTTCGTTCCCTACGCCGGAGGTCTCCTTCTACCAACTGACGGGTCTGTCGCATCTCTTTCCCCACAGCCGGCGCTTTGGCCGCTACAATCTCACCTACCTTGATCCAGACCAGATCACCGAGGTGGATTCCGTCGTGGGGGCGTTCATGCTGGTGCGGGGCCTGGCCATCGCCCAGGCAGGTCTAATGGACGAGCAGTTTTTTCTGTACGGCGAAGACCTGGATTGGGCCTACCGCATCAAGGCAGCCGGCTGGAAGGTCTACTACAACCCGACCGTGACAGTGCTGCACGTCAAGCGGGCGTCCACCCGCCAGAACCCGCGTGCCCGGATCGAGTTCTACCGGGCCATGGACATTTTTTACCGCAAGCACTATGCGACGCAGACTCCCTGGTGGCTCCACGCGCTCATAGTCAGCGCCATTTCGCTGCGGCAGAGACTCGAACAGTTGCGGATGGCCCGCGCCTCGACCGGAGAACGGGCGAAGGCAGCACGATGAAAAAGACACAGACCCAGATAATCTTTGCACTCACGTTGGCCCTCACCGACGCAGTGATGGCATCTATGGCTTTTGTGCTGGCCTACTGGATGCGCCGCTGGATTCCCCTGCCAAACGAGGCCCAGGGCATGGAGAGTTTCCATGACTATTCCGGCATCGTGCTGGTCAACGTCGTATCCATCGTGGCAGTGTTCGCCTTCTCCGGCCTGTACCGGCTGACTCGGACACCTTCGCGCGTTGACGAGTTCTACTCCATTTTCATAAGCACGACGGTGGGCATGCTGATAGGGGTAGCACTGTCCTCGCTGCTTTTCAAGAACAGCCCCCTGGAACTGGACTATTCGCGGGGAATGATCCTCTATGGCTGGGGGCTCACCATCGCGTCCGTTACGCTTGGCCGAGCAGTACACGGGCAAATGCGCGCCGGCCTGCGGAGGTATGGTTGGGGGCGCGACCGGGTGCTCATCGTCGGCGCCGGCGACCTGGGGCGCATGATCTTTCAGAAAATCCAATCCAACCCCGGCCTGGGGTACGAGGTGGTCGGATTTGTCACCACCAACGGCTCGAATGAAGTCCCACTGGGCGCCCAGATTCTCGGTCACGCCGGCGATCTGGCGCCCATCATTGACGAGTATCGAGTTGACGAGGTTATCATCGCCCTGCCGGAGGCAACGCACCAGGAAATCCTGATGCTGCTCTCGGAATGTGAGCGGGGCAAAGTGACGATCAAGGTCTACCCCGACATGTTCCAAATCATGGCCAGCCAGATGAGCATTGGCGACCTGGGAGGGCTGCCGCTGCTGACCGTGCGCGACATCGCGCTGCGCGGCTGGCGACGCACAGCCAAACGGTTGATGGACATCGTCGGGGCAGCCTGTGGGCTAGTCTTTATCTCGCCATTGCTAATGCTGATGGCAATCCTGGTCAAATTAGACTCGCGCGGCCCGGTGTTCTACGCCCAGGAACGCATGGGACTCGACGCCCAGCCCTTTCAAATGCTCAAGTTCAGATCTATGCGGCAGGACGCGGAGGTCGGCGGCCCCGGCTGGACGGTAGAGAACGATCCCCGCGTCACCCGGCTGGGCCGTCTCATCCGCCGCATCAACGTGGACGAGTTGCCCCAATTGATCAATGTGTTGATCGGGGAGATGAGTCTGGTGGGGCCGCGGCCGGAGCGCCCCATCTACGTCAACCAGTTCCGCCGCTCCATCCCGCGCTACATGGAGCGCCACTGGGAAAAGGCCGGCATGACCGGCTGGGCGCAGGTCAACGGTCTGCGCGGCGACACTTCCATCACCGAGAGGACTAAATACGACTTGTGGTACATTGAGAACTGGTCACTGCTCCTGGACGTCAAAATCCTGATCCGCACGTTCTTTAATCTTTCCAAGTTGTCGAATGCGTACTGATCTCCTCAAGAGCCTGGCGACTAAAGTCGCGGCAACCGTTGCAAAGCCCACCTGCGTGGGCTGGGGGAGTCGGCGAAGGCCGACTTTGCAGATGTAGGCGCAGTTTCAACTGCCGCCGCC
>CAYQTW010000102.1:0-9543 GCA_964420485.1 uncultured Anaerolineales bacterium | reverse complement strand
CTCTCCGGCGAAGGGGGCATCTCCACCACCGTCGTCACTACCTTTTACCTGGCCCTGCTGACCATCGCTATCGCTGCCCCGCTTGGAGTTGGCGCGGCGGTCTACCTGGTGGAATACGCAGATGAGATACAGGGGCGGGTGATCCGGCTCCTGGTGGGCCTGGCCCGCTTTGGAGTGGAGACATTGGCCGGGGTGCCTTCCATCATCTTTGGGCTTTTCGGCTACGCCCTGTTTGTGGCCGCGATGCACTTTGGCTTTTCGCTCCTCTCGGCCGGGCTGGCCGGGGCCTGCTTGATTCTGCCTCTCATTATCCGCGCCACCGAGGAGGCGTTGCGCACCGTGCCCCGTTCCTACCGCGAGGGCAGCCTGGCCCTGGGGACGACCAAATGGCAGACGGTTTGGGGAGTGGTCCTGCCCGCTGCCCTGCCGGGGATCATCACCAGCATCGTCCTCAGCGTTGGCCGGGTGGCGAGCGAGACGGCAGTCTTTTACGTCACCCTGGGCGGGAGTTACCGGATGCCCACGTCGCTCCTCTCCGGGGGGCGGACGATGGCTCTGCACGTCTACTATCTGGCGATGGAGACGCGGGCCTTTGACAAGGCGATGGGCACGGGGGCGATCCTGATTTTGAGCATCATCCTGATCAACGCTATCATCAACTATCTCTCGCGTCGCCTGACGGTGAAGGAGTGAGGAATGGAACACACGACTACAAAACTGAAGACGCGAGATTACAGCCTCTACTATGGCAGTTTTCAAGCCCTGGGGGGTATCAACATCGAAATCTATGCCAACCAGATCACGGCCATCATCGGCCCCTCCGGCTGCGGCAAGAGCACACTGTTGCGGAGCTTTAATCGCATGAACGACCTGATCCCCGGTGTGCGCGTCGAGGGGCAGGTGCTTTTGGATGGGCAAGATGTTTTCAATGGAACAGACGTGGTGGAACTGCGCCGGCAGGTGGGAATGGTATTCCAGAAACCAAATCCGTTCCCCAAGACGATTTTCGACAACATCGTCTACGGCTCCCGCGCCCACGGCATCAAGAGCAAGGCGCAGTTGGCCGAGATTGTGGAAAAGAGCCTACGCGCCGCTGCCCTGTGGGACGAGGTCAAGGATGAGCTACACAAATCCGCGCTGGCCCTCTCCGGCGGGCAGCAGCAGCGGCTGTGCATTGCTCGCGCCCTGGCCGTAGAGCCGGAGGTGATCTTGATGGACGAGCCCTGCTCGGCGCTGGACCCCATCGCCACGCTGCGCATTGAGGAACTGATGCGGGTGTTGAAGGAAAAGTACACCATCGTCATCGTCACCCATAATATGCAGCAGGCGGCCCGCGTCTCTGACCGCACTGCTTTTCTGCTGATGAATGACCACCGCGCCGGGGAACTCGTCGAGTACGATGTGACCGCGAACATCTTTACCAACCCTCGTGACCAGCGCACCGAGGATTACATCACTGGGAGGTTCGGATAGGTTGGTAGATTGGTAGGATGAGAGGCATTCGAGGAACACCGCCTGGGCACGGAAGCCGTGCCCCTACAAGCGTGGTAGGGGCGGGGTCTCCCCGCCCAAGAGTGGAGAACTGAATGGCCCTACAAGGAGTGCATAAGGTGAAACCACGAGAGACTTTTGATAGCGAACTGATCAAATTGCGGGACGACGTCCTCATCCTGGGCAGTATGACGGAAAAGGCAATATTGTGCTCTATCGAGGCATTAAAGCGCAGAGATCAGGAAGCGGCCAGGCAAATCATCGCCGACGATCTCGAGATAAACCGCCAGCGCTTCGAGATCGAGGAAGAGTGCATCCAACTGGTGGCCACCCAGCAGCCGATGGCCGGCGACCTGCGCACCATCGTCGCCGTGTTGCACATCATCGTGGATCTGGAGAGGATGGCCGACCACGCCGAGGGGATCGCCCGCATCACTCTGATGATGGGCGACGAGCCGCTCCTCAAGCCCCTGATTGACGTCCCTCGCATGGCCGAAAAGGGGGTGAGTATGCTGCGCCGCAGCCTGGAGGCATTTATCAACTGGGATGCGGAAACGGCCAGGCGCATCTGCGACGAGGACGACGAGGTGGATGCTCTCTACGACCAGGTCTATCGGGAACTATTGACCTACATGATTGCCGACCCCACGACCATCAACCGGGCCACCAATCTCCTGTGGGTGGCTCACAACCTGGAGCGCATTGCTGACCGGGTGACCAATATCTGCGAGCGGGTGGTGTACATGGTCACCGGCCGGATGGAGGAGATGAACGTCTCCAAGTATTGAGAGCGGGCTCTGCCATCACTTTTTGTGCAAACTTACCCGCCGCTCATTGCCCGCCAACAGCCGCCGGATGTTGGGCCGCAGCGACCACAGCGTCAGCGCCGCCGTGCCCAGCCCGTGGATCAGGTAGGCCCACGGCGCGTCCGCCAGATAGGCCCGCAGCGCCAGAATTACCGGGAGCAGCAGCGCGATGGTGATGGAACCTACCGAAGTGTGGCGCGTGATCGCGACCACGGCTACGCCCACGACTATCAGGATGGGGCCGCTCCAGGGCCACAGACCGATGGCCCCGCCGATGGTGGTCGCGGTTCCGGCGCCGCCCTTGAAGCCGATAAAGATCGGGTAATTGTGGCCGGCCACGGCCGCCAGGCCCGCCAGTGCCTCGACTGCGGGTGTGCCCACGATTGCCCGCGCCAGACACACGGCTAAAAGCCCTTTGGCGCCATCGCACAATCCCGTCAGCAGAGCCACCCAGGGGCCAGCGGCCCGCATGACGTTGGCCCCGCCAATGCGCCCGCTGCCGACCTCGCGCACGTCCTTCCCCGTCACCGCCCGCACGACTAGGAGCCCCACCGGGATCGAACCCAGCAGATACCCGCTCACGATCACGACTATATTCAGGAAAATTGTCACGTCTGCCTCCTCAGTCAGGATTGACACGAATTAAAACACGCCAGCCTCCGTCTGGTTGCGCAATTGTCAGTTGACGCCTGCTCCATTTTCGGGTATGATTAATAGGGAAGGCGGCGCCGGTTTCCCTGCACCGCCTCAAATTGTGTCACGAGATTGTGGAAGGAGGAAGGCAATGTCTGCGATAATTGTAGTAGGTGCTCAGTGGGGTGACGAAGGCAAGGGGCGCGTGGTGGACTATTTGGCCCGCGACGTCCAACTCGTCGCTCGCTTCAACGGCGGCGATAACGCCGGTCACACGGTCGTCGCCCAGGGACACACGCTCAAGTTGCACCTGGTGCCTTCGGGCGTGCTCCGCCCGGCTCTCGCCTGTCTCATCGGCGCGGGGGTGGTGGTCAACCCGGAGACGTTGGTGGCGGAGATGGACGAGTTGACGGCGCTGGGCGTAGACGTGGGGCCGGCGCGGCTAAAGTTGAGCGCGGCTGCCCACATCATTCTGCCCACTCACCGCGCCCTCGACGGGATGCGGGACGTGGCCCGCGGCCAGGACGCCATCGGCACGACAAAGCGGGGCATCGGCCCGACCTACGCCGACAAGGCCGCCCGCGTCGGCCTACGCGCAGGTGAGATGGCCCACCCCGAACAGTTTGCCGGGCACGTGACCGGACGGGTTCAGGAGCACAATCGTCTGCTGGAGCAGCACGGCGCGGAGCCACTCTCGCCAGAGGAGGTCGCCGCCGAATATTGCACCTACGCCAGGCAGTTAGCGCCCCACTTGACCGACGGGTCGGCACTGGTGGGGGAGACACTGGCGGCCGGCCAGACGGTGCTGTGCGAGGCAGCCCAGGGGTTGCTGTTGGACCTGGACCACGGCACCTATCCTTACGTTACCAGTTCTTCGCCCATCGCCGGCGGTGCGCTGACCGGGCTGGGTTTCGGGCCCCGGCACGTCTCCCGCGTCATCGGCATCGCCAAGGCCTACACCACCCGCGTCGGGCGCGGCCCGTTCCCGACCGAACTCCTCGACGAGGTCGGCGACCGGATACGGGAAACCGGCCACGAATACGGGACGACGACGGGACGCCCGCGCAGGTGCGGCTGGCTCGACCTGGTTATCCTCAGATACGCCGCGCGGGTCAACGGGCTGGACGAGTTGGCGCTGACCAAACTGGACGTGTTGAGCGGCATGGAGCGTCTCAAGGTGGCGGTGGCCTACGAGCGGGACGATGGCGAGCGTACCGAGTATTTCCCGGCCGAGTTTGGCATAGAAACGCTGGCGCAGTGGAAACCGGTCTACGAGGAACTGGACGGCTGGGCGGAGGACATTAGCGATGTGCGCAGCCGTGACGGCCTGCCCCCCGCCGCCCGCGAGTACGTGGCGCTGGTCGAAGAGCGCATCGGCGTGCCGGTGACCTTTATCGGCGTGGGGCCGGCGCGGGAGCAGGCGATTGCATAGTTACCGCTGAGAAAAGATTCACAGCCCCTGTCTTTTGACAGGGTCTGTGCTCTTTGGGGCATTTCAGAACTGCGGCGCAGGAAGAGGAGGAGAATAGCCTATCCGCTGCGCCGTCAGACGTGTGTTCTCCTCAATGGCAATCATCAGGTAAATGTACTCGCCGATGGCGTACAGCAGCAGAAAGCAAACGACAGTGACTACCAGGAAGACGATGAACGCGACAATGCCTCCCGCCACGCTAAAGGCCCACGCAACCCCGGCTATCTCACTATATTCCTGGCCGAACTGGCTCAGCATCCCGCCGCCAAGGATGCTCGTCAGCAGCATACCGATAGAAAAGATGACACCGACAACGAGTACGATCCAGGCCAGAATCTTGTATGCGGTGCCAATGATTCGTAGAACTCGGAATTTCTTTTCCATCCATTGCCTCCAGAGACGTGATGGCGCGATTCTATCACAACTTTGCTATTGCGCCAACTCGCCACCGGCGGGAGCCCACACAATCTCGGCCACGCGCCGGGCGGCGTCGGGCTGGGCCAGAGATCGGGCACGGGCGGACATCTGGGCCAGGTGCGGGTTGCCGGGGAGTAACAGTTGTCGCACCACCGCCGCCACTCGCGCCGGCGCCCAGACCCCAGCGCCGGCCCGCACGATATAGTCCACGTTGGGTCGTTCCTGGCCCGGCAGCGCGTCGCTCAGCACCATCGGCAGTCCCATCACCAGCGCCTCGCTGATGGTGCTGGGGCCGGCCTTGGTCACCAGCAGGGCCGCCGCCCGCATCCACTCGTGCATATTGGGCACAAAGCCTTCCACCCGCACCGGCAGCGGCCACGTCTCGGCGGCCAGCCTGGCTCGTAGACGCTCGTTGCGCCCCGTGACTATCACCAACTGGGCCGGCACGCCGTTATCTGCCACTGCCTTGCTGATACGATATAACTCTCCCATACCCTCCGCTCCGCTCACCAGGAGCACCACCGGCAGGTTTGGCTCCAGCCCCAGCCGGCGTCGCACGACAGAGGAGTCTTTTCGTGCAGCCAGGATAAAGCGTGGGTTCACCGGCAGGCCGGTCACCAGGACACATTCCGCCGGCATCCCGCAGGCCAGGGCTCTCCGGCGGGCGCCCTCGGTCGGTACCAGGCAGCGGGCCACTCCCGGCGCGAACCAGAAAGCGTGGGCGGCGATCAGGTCAGTTACCAGCGTGATCAGAGGTATCGTGGACTGTGACTCGTTTAGAAGACGCAGAAGGGGATAGTTCAAAAGTGGATGGCAGGAGACGATGGCATCGGCGGGATGGTCGCGCAGGAGACGGGACGTGGCCGCACGTACCACGGGCCACCACCCTCCCATCATTGCCGCGACCGGTCGTTGCCCGTCAGAGAGGCGCCATCCGGCTGCCCAGGGGCAGCCTTTCAGTTTGACCGTATGTGGGTAGAGGCGTGGCAGGTCACAGAGGGGCCAGGGGGCGTAATCGGCCAGCGCGTCCACCAGTTCGACCTGGGCCGCTTTACCGTCTAGTTCTCGCAGCGCCTCGGCCACAGCCTGCGCTGCGCTGCGATGTCCACCACCCGTGTCGGAGAATAGGAGAAGCAGATGTCTAACGCGCCGGTGCATCGTTGCTTGTGGTCAGTATCGCTTTGATGCGCCGCTCAAACTTGCTGCGGGGGAGCATTACGTGCCGGCCACAGGTCAAGCAGCGCAATCGGATGTCGGCGCCGATGCGCGTCACCTCCCACTCGTACCCTCCGCAGGGGTGGGGCTTGCGCATGCGCACCCGGTCGCCGGCATGCACGTCGAGAGGCATTTGTCCATTCATAACCTCACCACGCGCGGTCTGGCGCGGCAGTGCTCGGCCCGGATGATGGCAAGCACGTCGTCTACCGCCCGGTGCAGTTCCCCGTCGCGGTTGACGACGACATAGTCGAATTCGGGCCACCGCTTCATCTCCTCGCGGGCGGCGGCAAAACGCCTCTGGAGTTGCGCGGGCGAATCGGTTCCCCGCGCACGCAACCGCTGCTCCAGTTCTTCCTCCGAGGAAGCGGTCAGAAAGATCAACACAGCCTCCGGCACCAGGCGACGGATAGTGGACGCCCCCTGCACGTCAATACGCATGATGACGTCTTTGCCGCTGGCCAACGCCTCGCGCACGTGCTGCCTGGGGATGCCTTTGTGCTGCCCGTAGACGATGGCATGTTCCAGCAGTTCGCCCTGTGCGATCATCTTCTCGAATTCCCCGGCGGTGAGGAAATAATAGTCCTCGCCGTGGACCTCGCCTGGACGCGGAGGGCGGTCGGTGGCGGTGACGACAAAGTGGAATGGACAGCCACGCTCCTCCATATATCGGATCAGGCTATCCTTTCCCACCCCCGGTGTGCCAGAGATGACGATCAGTAACGGCTGATGTGCAAAGTTGTACAGTTCTCCCACGAATTGCTCCCACTTGCGATATATCGGTAAATTGGTATACTGGGGGCTGGTAGATTGGTACATTGGTCCCAATTTCCCAATCTACCAGTTTCCCAATCTACTATCCTTGGAGGTTAATGTGCCAATTTACGAGTACCGTTGTCAAGACTGTAAGCGCCGTGTCTCAATCTTTTGGCGTACTTTTTCCGAGGCCGAGTCGGGGACGCCGGCCTGCCCGCGCTGTGGCGGGACCGATCTCACCCGCCTGGTGTCCCGCGTGCGCCTCGTCCGCTCCGAGGAAAGCCATCTGGATGACATGGCGGACCTCAGCGCTCTCCCCGATTTTGACGAGAGCGATCCCCGCAGTCTGGGGCGCTGGATGCGCAAGATGAGCGCCGAGACCGGAGAGGACCTGGGCCCCGAGTTCGAAGAGGTCGTGGGGCGGCTGGAGGCCGGCCAGAGCCCGGAGGAGATTGAGAAGACGATGCCGGAACTGATGGGTGAAGGCGGCGAAGACTTGGGCGGCGGGCTGGATTTCTGAAACGTGAAGATCACTTCTCCGAGGTTCAGTCACGTTTCACGCATCACGTTACGCGATTCAGTTTAGCCTTCACTAGCGCCCTGATTTCTGCTCGCACCTCCTCCACAGAGCGGGCGGCGTCTACCACCACCCAGTGCTCCGGCTCCTGCTCGACCAGAGCCAGGTAACCGGCCCGCACTCGCTGGTGAAACTCTAGTGCCTCCGCGTCCAACCGGTTCCACTCCCCTCCGCCTAGCAGCCTCCGCTGCAATCCTTCCTGGGGCGCGACGTCGAGATAGAGCGTCAGGTCGGGCGTGAGGCCACCGGTGGCGAAAACGGTGATCGTGCGCAACGTCTCCAGGTCGAGCCCGCGTCCGTATCCCTGGTAGGCCAACGTACTACCGGCGTAGCGGTCGCTGATGACGATCTTGCCCGCTGCCAGTGCCGGCCGGATACGTTGGGCTACGTGCTGGGCGCGGGAGGCGGAATAGAGCAGGATCTCGGTGCGGGCATCCATGGCGGTGTTGCGTGGATCGTGAAGGACGGCGCGGATCTGGTCGCCGATGGGAGTGCCGCCCGGCTCGCGGGTCAGCACCACGTCGTACTCCTGCTCGCGCAACCACTCGGCCAGCAAATGGGCCTGCGTACTCTTGCCACTGCCGTCGGGGCCTTCGAGGGTGATGAACATCAGCGTCTACCCCTCTCGATAAATACGTACCCGGCGGCGGGGCTCTTTCCCCCGCGACTCTGATGCCAGGTTGGCGGCCTGGGCCAGTTCGTGCTGGCGGCGGCGGACGTAGGCGTTCTGTGGAGCGAGTTCTACCTCCGGCACGCCGGTCTGAATTTGCTGAATCGCATCCTCAGCCTCGCGCAGCGCCTGCCGTAGTGGATCGGGTGCCCCGGTTTCCAAGTTGAAAATGTCGCTCAAGCAGGCCTCCATCTGGGCGACGGTATTAGCCCGCAGGACGTAAATAGGCAGCTCGCGCTGTTCCGCGTCCGCGATCAGCCGAGGTCGTTTGCGATAAAAGCCCTTGGTGGTGATCAGCACCCCGGCCTGTTCCAGGTCGTCCACCAGGCGGACCGGCACGCGCATGCGCTTGGCGGCCCGCTCCAGACGGTTGCGGGCGATGCCGTAGGGCAAGATGCGCACCGGCTCCAGCGCCTCTGACACCACAGGTGCAGGGCTGGGAGGTGCAGTGCCGGGTCGCTTGCTCTCTCGCTGTTCCAGAGAAAGGGGGACGGCTTGCTCAGTATGGATCTCCCCATTGGCACCCCGGTAGCGCAGTTCTGCTTGCAGCGGCCGACCACGGAGCATGGCGTCCACCGACTCGGCCACACTGTAATGAATGAGCAGCCGCTGCCGGTTCTGGATTTCGATCAGCACGTCGAAAGTGGGGGGCGAGCGCCGTTCCAGGATTGTCTTCTGCGTCCTTCGGCGGCGGGCCTCCTCGTCGGAGAGAGTGACGCTCTCGACGCCGCCCACCAGGTCGGACAGAGTGGGATTGAGGAGGAGATTGTCCAACGTGTTGCCGTGGGCAGTGGCGATCAATTGCACCCCCCGCTCGGCGATCGTTCGTGCCGCCCGGGCCTCCAGTTCTCGCCCGATCTCGTCAATGACGATTACCTCGGGGTTGTGGTTTTCCACCGCCTCAATCATTACCTCGTGCTGGAGGGAGGGCATCTCTACCTGCATACGGCGGGCGCGGCCGACGGCGGGGTGCGGGATGTCCCCATCACCGCCAATCTCATTGGAGGTGTCCACGACGACGATGCGCTTTTTCTCCGCCAGGACGCGGGCCGCCTCGCGCAGCATTGTCGTTTTTCCCACGCCGGGCCGCCCTAGCAAGAGCGCGCTCTTGCCGCTTTCAATAATGTCCTGGATGATGGCGATGGTGCCGTAGACGGCGCGGCCCACGCGACAGGTGAGGCCGACGATGTCACCTTTGCGGTTGCGGATGGCGGCGATGCGGTGGAGGGTGCGGGCGATGCCGGCCCGATTGTCGGCGTCGAACTCGCCCACCCGGCCCACTACGTACTGGATTTCCTCGTGTAGGACCTCTGTTTCCCGCAGTACCACTTCTCCATCAGTGTATCTTGCCGTAGGCACGCGGCCCAGGTCGAGGATTACCTCCAGCAGTTCATCCCGCCGGCCGACGCGCTGCAAAGCAGCACGGATGTCATCCGGCAGGATGGATAGCATGGTGTCCAGGTCATCTGTGATGTGGTTGTAATAGCTCATTCGCCTACAAACTCTT
>CAYQTW010000101.1:0-9729 GCA_964420485.1 uncultured Anaerolineales bacterium | reverse complement strand
TCAAGCCTGCGCCGAAGCCTGGCGCTTTTTCGGTAGTTGTCCAATCCGCTCCTGGTAGAACACAAAAGTGGCCGCAACCAGCCCCGTGGCGAT
Source organism: uncultured Anaerolineales bacterium (assembly GCA_964420485.1). Classification (GTDB taxonomy): domain Bacteria; phylum Chloroflexota; class Anaerolineae; order B4-G1; family B4-G1; genus CAYQTW01. The sequence goes on along the minus strand of CAYQTW010000101.1, from coordinate 9,636 downwards.
GCAAGCATTGCCCAGGATGCCAACCAGCAACAACCACGACTCGCCAGACGGGAGCGACCAGACAAATCCTAGCCCGGCATAGATCATCATCGCCAGCACCACCAGCCCCACCACGGAAGAAAATTGCGTATGAATCAGCACAATGCTCTCCCAGATAGCCGCCAGCAGTCCGCGTTCGCCGAGCAGGATACCGTGGACGACAAACAACAAGTGCAAAGCCACGTAACTTGCTATCCCCACGCCAAGCATCCAGGCCAACAAGCCCAGTAGCGGTACAATCGCTGCCGCCACTCCGGACAACAGCAACCAGAGCAGTGTGAGCACCATCCCAATCATCAATAGGCCAATGGCAAACAGCAAGACCCTGACAAGTTTCCCCACCCCGGAGAAGTGTGGGAGTGCAGAGGTAGAGTACGCAGTGCGGACCCGGTGAGCCAGGCTGCCCAGGTACAAAGTCCCCAACACCAGGCCGGCGGGAAGCAACACCATCGCCCAGGCCATCAGCGCCAACACACTCGTGACCGCAAGCATGTGAGACTCGCCCAGCGGTGATACCATCCCCGGCGCATGCCGGGCCAGGAGACTGGGCACGTCGAACAGTGGCAACAGGCTGAACAGCGAAAACAAATTGAACTGTTCACTGAACTGCTCCAGTAATTGCACTGCCTGTGCGATCTGGCTGGCCGCCGCCTGATCGGGCACGGGCTGTGCCAACAAGAGAGCAGTGAACTGCCGCAACAGCGGGGCTATGGACAGATGCGGCCCCAGCCACAACAGTAGATCAAGCAACATCGGCAATATCGCCAGATACAGATTCCGGCCCACCAACTCGAAACCAGCCGCCAGGCAACCGATCACTCCCAACGGGCCAGTCGTTTCCCTTTCCGTTCTTGTGCTCATCAATGGCAATTGTACCACAAGATGGGCAAGTGTAAAATTGGGTTGTAATTGTTTACCAGGGTCAAGGCGCAACGGATGGAAAGCGGATAAACGGATGACCAGCGGCAGATCAGTCTCAACTGTCGTTCCTATTGGAAGGCGCCGCGACGTCTCGGCCCATGGCGCCCACCCATCCGCTTATCCGTTATCTATCCGCTGCACCAAGCACAGCAATTCCCGTTTTGGATGGCTTCCCGGAAGCTATACCGATGCTTCTCTGTCAAATTGGGCTATGACTCGACCAGTTTCACCTGGCGCAACTGAATTTGGAGCTTCCGGGAAGGTCATAACGGGAATTGCTGCACCAAGCACAACCCGGTATCTGCACCTTCTTCACAGGAAGTGATGTCTGTGGTACAATCTTGTAACGTCTCTCCCCAGTGAAGGAGTCATCCACCATGAAAGTAATCCTTTTCAGATCCATCGGCCTGACACTGACGCTCACAATGCTACTTGCGCCTCTCACGGCCAGCGTGAGCGCGGCCCCAATCTTCAGACCGGTGCCACCGGCGCTGGACGATCCAGCACCGCAGCCCCCCGTCCCCCTGCGGCCCGTGGTGGCTTATTCCACCAGAAACGACGTCTCCCCTCCCCTGCGCTCGATCCCACCGCAACCGCTCGTCAGGGAAAAACCGGTCGAGATTCCGCGCCTTTCCCTGCCAGGGCGGGGAAGCAGCAAGACCTGGCCGGCAACCGGCCCCGTGGATACAGTTGTGCAGAACTGGCCCGGCGCGATCCTCATGCCATCGCCCATTCAAAATTTTGACGGGCTCGACAATGACGATAATGGCGGTCGTATCATGCCACCCGACACCCAGGGCGACGTGGGCCCCAACCACTATGTCCAGTGGGTCAACCTGGTTTTCGGCGTATGGGACAAAGAGGGTCACCTGCTCTACGGCCCGGCGGCCGGCAACTCCCTGTGGAGCGGCTTTGGTGGCCCGTGCGAGACCACCAACGACGGCGACATCATCACCCTCTACGACCCTCTGGCCGACCGCTGGCTGATGAGCCAATTCGCGCTGCCCAACTACCCTTATGGGCCCTTTTACCAATGCATCGCCATCTCCCAGACCCCAGACCCGCTGGGTGCCTGGTACCGGTACGAGTTCCTGACCAGCAACACCTTGATGAACGACTATCCCAAGTTCGGTGTGTGGCCCGATGGCTATTACATGACCATCAACCAGTTCTCTATGCCGCCCAGCGCCTGGGCCGGCACGGGCGCGTTCGCGTTTGAGCGCGACAAAATGCTCAGTGGTCAGCCAGCGCAGGTGGTGTATTTTGACCTGGGGCCATCGGACTGGGGCGGCATGTTGCCCTCTGACCTGGACGGCCACACGCCGCCCCCGGCGGACGCCCCCAACTATTTTGTCGAGGCGAACGCCGACGAGTGGGATGATGGCCTCAACGACGAACTGTTGATTTACGAATTTGACGTAGATTGGATCACGCCGGGCAACTCGACTTTTACCCAGGTAGCGACCTTGCCCACGGCCCCTTTCGATGGAAATCTGTGCGGCTTCTCCCGTGACTGCATCCCGCAGCCGGGCACGAGCCAGAGGTTGGACGCCATCGCCGACCGGCTGATGTACCGCTTGCAGTATCGCAACTTTGGTGAGTACGAGACGCTGGTCTCTAACCTCACAGTGGACGCCGATGGCACCGACCACGCCGGAGTGCGTTGGTTTGAACTGCGCAAGACCGGCGACGCCTGGGCCATCCACCAGCAAGGCACCTACGCCCCCGATAGTGACCATCGCTGGATGGGCAGTGTCGCCATGGACAAGGTGGGAAACATAGCTCTGGGCTACAGCGTCTCCTCCAGCAGTGTCTACCCCTCCGTCCGCTACGCCGGCCGCCTAGCGGGCGATCCGCTCAACACCCTGCCCCAGGCCGAGGTCGAACTGGCTGCCGGTACCACTTACCACAATGGCGGCAACCGCTGGGGCGACTATAGCATGATGTCCGTGGACCCGGTGGACGACTGCACCTTCTGGTACACTCAAGAGTACATCGCCTCATCCGCTACTGCCTGGGGCAACTGGGACACGCGCATCGGCTCCTTCCAATTCCCCGGCTGCATAGGGGCGACGGGGACGCTGAGTGGCACAGTAAAAGAAGTGGGTAGCGGCAATCCCATCACCGGCGCGCGGGTAGAGGCCGAGAGCAACTCGACCTTTGTGACCTACAGCGGGGCGCCCGACGGCGACTACCGATTCGCGGCCATCCCGGTGGACGTCTACACCGTGACTGCCGAGGCCTACGGCTATCTGCCCCAGACCTTTACCGGCGTGCACGTCTTCTCCGGCACTACCACCATCCAGGACTTGGCCCTGACGCCAGCAAGCCTGTACTGGGTTGAAGGTGCCGTCACCGACGCCGCTACCGGCTGGCCGCTCTACGCTAGTGTCGAAATCGCTGGCTATCCCGGCGGCACGATCTGGAATGACCCGGTGACCGGCTACTACAGTGTCACCCTAGCCGAGGGTCTCACCTACACCTTCCACGTGGAGGCGTGGGTGGACGGCTACAACCCTACCAGCCGCGCCGTCGGCCCGTTGACGGGCGACCAGACTGAGGACTTTGATCTGGACGCTGACGCGGCGGCCTGCATCGCGCCGGGGTACGAGTCAAACGTAGACGGTATCCACGAGACCTTTGACGCGACGCCGCCCGGTTGGACAGTGATAGACAACGCAGTCACCGGCGCGGTCTGGCGTTTCGACGATCCCGGAGGTCGAGGAAATCTGACCGGTGGCGCGGGCAACTTTGGCATCGTTGACAGTGACTATGAAGGCTACGTGGACATAAACACCGAACTGCGCACACCCACGATGGATCTATCCAGCCTCACCAGTGTGACGTTGGAATTCAAGTACGACTTTTACGCCTACAGCGGCAGTGAGGTCGCAGATGTGGACGTCAGCGCCAACGGCGCGGCCGGTCCCTGGATCAACGTCTGGACCCGCTCAGGGGACAGTGATTGGGGGCCGCAGACGGCGGTGATTGACATCTCTGCTATCGCCGGCGGTCAATCCAACGTGATGGGCCGCTTCCATTACTACAACGCCAACTATGACTGGTGGTGGCAGGTGGACGACGTGATGATCGGCGAAATCTCCTGCAATCCCTGGCCCGGCGGCCTGGTCGTGGGCAACGTCTACGACGACAACACCGGCGACCCGTTGATCGGCGCAAAAGTCGCCAACGCGAACGGCTTCCTGGCGACCACCGCGTCCACTCCCGACGATCCGGCTGTGGACGACGGCTTTTACACCATCTTTTCCCCGCCCGACTCCAGGCCCTTTACCGCCACGAAACGCGGCTACGCGCCCAACGTAGACACCGTCACCGTCGTTCAGAGCGACACGGTGCAACACGACTTTAACCTGGCGGCGGCAAGTCTGTCCTACACCCCTGCCAGCCTGGAAATTACACTTGATATGGGGCTGAGTGCGACCCTGCCCTTTACGCTGACCAATGATGGCGGAGTGGCAGCGACGTTCGAGTGGATCGAACTGGACCAGGGGACGAGCCCGCTAGGGCCGTTCGAGCAGCCAAACTATGGAGTCAAGCCCTTCAAGCAACACTACTTGACGACAGAAAGGTTGCCCATACCGGCTCCGCCACCGGCAGCGTCTTATGCGGCTGGTGACGTGATCAAGTCCTGGCCCGCGGCCTCATCAAATCCGTGGGGCATCGCTTACACCATAGATGACACGGTATGGATCGGTGAGGGATGGGGGAATGACACCATCTACGAGTATCTGCCCAACGGCACACCAACTGGCCTCTCATATCCCTATTCCTGGAGCCCGGTTTTGGGGCCGGCCGACGACGCTTTCGACTGGAACACGCGCTTGCTCTGGACACTCGACGTGGGTGGTGACAACTGTATCCACGAGATGGACCCGGCCAGCGGCTACACGGGTAACACCATCTGCCCAGGCTTTGTCACCTCACAGCGCGGCCTGGCTTACGATCCCTCCAGCGATACCTACTTTGCCGGCAGTTGGAACGACCTGATGATCCACCATTTTGCTGCGGACGGTACAATGCTGGACGAGGTCAACGTGGGGCTGGCTATCGCCGGCCTGGCCTACAACCCGGACACAGAGCACCTGTTCGTGATAGTCAACGACACTCCGAACCCGGTCTACGTGCTGGATGCAGCCGACAACTATACCATCACCGGCCAGTTCACCGTCACGGGCTTTAGCGACTATGGCGGCGCGGGCCTGGAGATGGACTGCGACGGGAACCTGTGGGCAGTGGATCAGGACACCCAGACCGTCTACCAGTTCGAGTCGGGCGAGAGCACGACGATGTGTACACGCGATGTGGACTGGTTGAGCCAAGACCCCATCACCGGCACGGTCGCCTCGATGATGAACCAGGTCATTGACGTCACCTTTGACGCTGGTCAAGTGGATCAGCCGGGCCTCTACCAGGCTCAACTCAAGATCAAGCACGACACACCTTACAACGTGACCAACGTCCCGGTGACGATGACTGTCGTTCACACGCCGATCTGTGGCTTTATCAGCAGTAGCCCAGACGCTCTGGGCCAGACGACCTATTTCACCAACACCACCACCGGCGTCACGCCGCTGACCTACCGCTGGGACTTTGACGACAGCACCATCAGCGCCGCCGAGCATCCCACCCACACCTACGCGCACGCCGGCCTCTACACCGTCGTCCTGACGGCCACCAACGTGTACGGCGAGAACGTGTGTACCGGCACCGTCGAGGTCATCGAGTCATTCCACGGCGTGATGCTCGCTCCATCCACCGACGCCACGTCCGGCCAGCCTGGCGCCACAGTGACCTACACGCTGCAAGTCACCAACACCGGCAACACGGTTGACACGTTGACAATAGCCTCATCCGGCAACGACTGGACGACGGAGGTGGTATCCACTGTCGGGCCGCTGACCCCTGGCGAGGGCACGGACGTGGCAGTCGTGGTCCACATCCCGGCCGGCGCCAATGAGGGCGACAGTGACACCGTCACCATCACTGCCACCTCGCAGGGCGACCCCGCCGAGTCGGACAGCAGCCATCTAACGACGACGGCGGCCGGGGCTTGCGTGAGCGTCTCCGGCGCGGATTTCACCTTTGCGCCAGCGGCGCTGATAGGCCAAACGTTCATCCTCACCGGCAGCGTCACGGCCGGCACGCCGCCCATCACCTACACCTGGGACTTGAGCGATGGTAGTGCGGCACAGATGGGCAACCCCATCGCCCACACCTTTCCGCTCACCGTGACCGCGCAGACCTACACCGTCACCATGACCGCCGCCAACAGTTGCCCGAGCCAGGACACGGCGAGCAAAGCCGTCACCGTCTATCTGCACTACATCTTGTTCCCCATAATGCGGAACTATAGTCCATAGGTATCCGAAACAAGTTTCGGCGTCCATTCCTGAGTGACCCTACCGCGCCACCTTGAGTATCCGTCCCACCAACTGGCTGCCCAGGATAGCCAGCCCGTCGGTGGGCATATAGTGCGCGGCGGTGTCCTCAAAGAGCACTCGCGCCTGCGAGGGAAACTCTTCGTCCCCCTCCCAGTACACAAGACCCAGGTGCACTCGCGGCAACACCGTAAAGACATAGCCCGCATCGCCGATTTCCAGCGGCTCACCGCCCAGCACTTTGGCGGCGCGGCGGAAAACCTCGATGCCGCCGCCCAGTTCGCGCACCAGCCGGCCACCGGTGTAGCCCTGGAACGCCTGGACGTAGAACATGCCATCGGGGAGTTCGCGGAAACCGACCCAACGGCTCGAAGGAGTCGTGCCATCGGCCGTGACCAGGTAGGTGAGGATGAGGCTCTGGATGAACGAGGGCTGCTCGTCGCCGGTATCGGCCCGCCGGACTATGAAATCATCAGCGGAGATGACGTACTCGCGCCAGAAAAAGGTCAGGCAAAAGTTGCCCTCCCCATCCTGCTCGCAGCCACTGCGCAGCACCAGTTTGCCCGGCTTGAGACGGCACAGCGTCTCTCGCGCCTCCTCGACCACCGGAGTCAACCGATCGAACCACTGCTGGAGTTGTGGAGTGGAATCACCCTTCTGTAACATACTACCTCATTTCCCCCATCAGGCTCAAAAACTCTTCCCACTCCTCGCGGAAAAAGTGCACCGTGACGGTACCCAGTTCCAAGTGATAAGTCATCTCGCCGTCGGGCTCCTCGGCCCGCCACAGGCTAAAGTTCTCGCTTTCGGACAAGATTTCGATTGTGGGTTCTTCCATTTCCCCTCCCAGACTTGTGGAACGCAGATAATCACTGATTCGCCGATTCGCCGATTCGCCGGTTTTATCCGCATCCGATCTGCGAAAACCTGCGAGAATCGTATCATCTCAATATTCTGGGGCACTTTTAACGTAGCCGCGCTTTCCATAGCGCGTTATGCCCGCGAGGTATGGAAACCTCGGCTACATTGCCCCACTTTATTGAGCAGATACCGAGAATCTGCGTCCTGAAAAGTCAGTCAACATTCCGCTCTGTTTTCTGTGCTGTTCTCTCCTGCGCTTTCCCTTGCAGCCGCTCCAGGGCCACTTCGCCTGCTCGCTTGAGCAAGCTCGGTCTCGGCGGCATCACTTTCCCCTCCAGTTCAGCGAAGGGATCGCGATCGTAGAGGCGACAAAAGACATAGTATCCCACGATGCGCAGGGTGGCCAGGACTGGGGCGGCGAGCAACATCCCCAGGATGCCGGCCATACTGCCGCCGACGATGATGCCGATCAGCACCAGCAGCGGGTGCAGGTTGAGGCTGCGGCCCAGAATACGAGGCAAGAGCAAGTTCCCCTCGATCTGCTGGATCACGATGTACAACCCGGCGACCAGCACCGCGAACCAAAAATTGCTCATGGGCAAGAAATTAGAGCCCTGGAACAAAGCCACTAATACCGCCGGTACCATAGCGATGATGGGGCCGATGTTGGGCACGAACTCCATCACCCCCGCCAGCAATCCCATCAACCAGGCATAAGGGAGACCGATGACCAGGCACGCTATGGTCGTGATACCCGCCAGCGCCGAGCCCAGCAGCAATTGGCCGCGTAGGAAAGCGTTCCACGCCACCGTGATCCGCTGGCGCAGCCGCACAAAGTCGTCGCGATAGCCGGGGGGAGCCAGGGTGTCCAATTGCTCAACGATCCGGTCGGCATCCTTGACCAGGTAAAAGGCGGCCATCAGGATAAAAACCAGCCAGAAGGCACCGGAGGCGATACTGAACACAGCGTCGAGAGTTCCTTGCGCGACCGAGCCTACAAAGCGGCTCAACATTGCGCTCAGTTCCTCATACACGCTGCTCAAGTCCAGGGAATAGCCAGCAATGTCCAAAGGCCGCTCAAAAAAAGCACCGGTGTCAGTAATGATGCGCGTAAAGTCAATCTGAGCGGAGAGCACGGCCCGCTGGATGCTGGGCACAGCTGTCACAGGCGCGGCCATCACCGCCAGGCCGACCACGATCAGAACGAGGAAAACGAGCGTCGTGGCCGCCCCGCGTGAGAGGCGCACGCGATCGGTGATAAAATCAGCGATAGGATCGAGGATAAAAGCCAGCAGGAACGCTATCATCAGCGGCGGAATGATGACACGGAAACGGTATAGAATCAACGCCAACAGGATCACAATGCTGACAACGACGATACGTTTGGTGGCAGCGCTCCAACGACGGACTGGTTCATTCATCGCTTGTGCTCCTATCTATCCCCGGACGCGGATCGTCCACGGGGCCAGCGCCCACACTCGCCCACGGGCCAGGTTTCGCAGTGCCTCGAACAGTGTTCTCATATCTTTATTCCCAGGGGGTAGCAATTCGTGGCGCGGCGGGCATACCTGCACCACCGCATACTCCCGTTCCGGCTCCAGGCCGGCCAGTTCTTTGGCCAGCGCCAGGGCAGTCTCAAAGCCGCCCAATTCATCCACCAGCCCAATCTCGCGTGCTTGAGCGCCGGTCCACACCCGCCCGCGCGCGATTTCCTCCACCTGCTCCTCCGTCATCCCACGCCCCTCGGCCACGAGCGCCTTGAAACGGGCGTAGGTCTCGCCCATGTCACGGCGCACGCGCACCCGCTCCTCCTGGCTGAAGGGGGTCATCTCGGAGTAGAGGCCAGCCATCGCGCCCCGCTGCACCGCCTCGCGCCCAACCCCCAGTTTGCCGTAAAAGTCCACGGCGACGAACTTGCCGCCCCAGATGCCGATGGAGCCGGTCAGCGTCGTCGGGCGGGCGACGATGCGATTGGCCAGCGCAGAGACATAGTAGCCGCCCGAGGCAGCCTGTCCCCCCATCAGCACGACCACCGGTTTGCGCTCGCGCAGCCGGCGCACCTCGCGACAGATCAGGTCAGAGGCCAGCGCCGAGCCACCGGGCGTTTCGACGTGCAAGATAACTGCTGCGATGCACTTGTCGGCCTCGGCCTGGCGCAACGCCTGCACAACCGTCTCCGCCCCGGCTTGCGCCTCAATGAAGGGGAACGGCACGGGCAGAGGCACATGGCGACTGCGGCCCGGCACGATCAGCCCCTCCAACGATACGACGCCGATGGTCTGACGTGCGGGCCACTTGACCGGCTTGCGCAGCCAGCGGGCGGCCTCCCGCCAGGTGAGCAGCGTGGCGGTGTCCTCGTGGGGCAGGCTCTCGAGCCTGCCCCACGAGGACACCGCCACGCTGCTCACCTGGCGGG
>CAYQTW010000100.1:0-9738 GCA_964420485.1 uncultured Anaerolineales bacterium | reverse complement strand
CCTCATAAAACCTGGCAGGTCTGGTTCTCATCTCTTAACTTGATGACATTGGGTAAGCGGGTAGTCGAATCAGCATTCGTTACGTAAAAGTTGGCCGTGAGATGCGGGCGCTCCGTGGCGATGTAGTGGTCTTCGGCCGGCATCCAGTCGTGCTCCCATCGAGCACGCGCGGCCTCCCCATCACGAACGATCCCACGCGCCAGCCGAATGGGGCGCGGACAGTCAATCCAGATCGTGAGATCGTAGAGGCCCCGCAGTTCGCGCCGTAATGCGTAGACTCCTTCAACAATGACTACCTGGCAATCCGCCAGCGTCTGCCACTCTGCCAGCCTGTCAGTCGGCCAGTCATAGCGTTGATAGGAGGCCGGTTGATGGTGCGTCAGCGGGATGAGGACCTGATCGCGTAATCGTTGCCAGTCAAAATCGCCGCCGAGCGGTTTGTCGGCGCCATATCCTGCTGGCCGCTGGGTGGACGGGAGAAAAAAATCGTCCTTATGGACGACGGCGACCGAGATACGCTCTCGTTGCAGCCGCCTGGCGAGCGCTGCGGCAAAGGTGCTCTTGCCGGCGCCGCCTGGCCCGTCAATCCCTATCAGGAATGGGAGGCGTTCCTGAATACGGCCGGGCAATGCTGTAGTAACGATGGCTAAAAGTTCTTCCATGCAAAGAGTTCAGTTTTTCTTCTCACTGGCGGCATACGCAGCGCGAATATCACGGTGCAGCGGAATGTTCTCGAGATAGGTGCGGCGGAAGGGACTGTCGGGCGGAATCAGATCGTGTTTGCGTTTCATCTCGTCGTAGGCGCGTTGGAGGTATTCAGCCGCTTCCGCTTCCCGTCCGTTTGCCGCCAGTGCCAGGCTGTGGCGGTAGAGTATCTCTTCACTGGCGCACTCGATGATCTGCACGAACCCAAAATGCTGGTAAATATCCAGCGCCGCTTGAGACAATTCCAAGGCCTGGCGGAGATGGGCCTCCCGCTCCGCTTCGTCAGTGAGGCACTCCGCCAATCCCAGGTGTGCCGCCGCCGACTCGCAGGCGGCGGCCATTTCGTACTGCTGGGTGAGCGGGGCATCGGCCACCAGTTGGGAGGTTTGCGCGGCGAGTTCCAGTGCCTCCCGCAGGTGATCCTCGTCTCCCAATCCGTTGTAGAGAATGGCCGAGACCAGGCGCAGACCGGCATATCCCATGTCGTGGACAGTCCGCACGCCGGTGATGCGACGTGCGCGTTCTAGGGTGTCTAGCGCTTCGTCGTACCTGTCCTGCGCAATCTGCACCTGGACGATACGCAGCAGGGCGAACACCGCATTCGGGGTGCCTTCCCATACGCGCAGGCTCTCTTCCAACAGAGCCAGTCCCGCTTCATAGTCGCCCAGGTAGATGCTCTGAATCTGGCCGCATTGCATCAGAGCACTACCTTCTATCGGCCGGTGGCCGATCTCACGGCTGATGTGCAACCGTTTCTGCTGGTACTCGGTCAGCAACCGGTAATAGTCGCCGCTGCGCTCGAACTGTAGGCCGATGAGATTCAACAGGTCCATTTCGGCCATCTTGTCGTCCAGAGCCTGGCACAAGGGCAGAGCAGCCTCCAGACATTCCATCCCGCGCTCTGGTTGATCGCTCCAGGCATAGACTTTGCCCATGCGGATGAGGATACTGACCTCGTAACTTTTGTCGCTCAGTTGCCGGGCCAGATCGAGGGCGCGTTCCGCGAGTTCCCACGCCGTTGGGTCGTTGGCCCAAAGACGCTGGTTGGCGATGGCGCCCAGGCTTTGCATCTCGCGACGACGATCTCCCAGTTGCCGGGCCAGGGTCAGGGCTTTTTCGGCCATGGGCACGCCCGCGTCGAGTTCCTCTTGGGTTTGCCAGCCCGCCACCCCGGGCTGTTGGAGCAGCGCGTCAATCAGCCAGACCGGGTCATCGTCCAACTGTCGCGCCAGTGGGAGTAGGGCCTGGGCATCGGCCCGCCCGGCCTCGAAATCACCCATCAGGAGGAGCACCCCGCGCCGCCCGTTGAGCACTTCGAATCGCTGAGTGCGGATAGCATAGAGCCGGTCCTCAACCTTGTCCTCAACCTCAATCTTAACCTCATGTTCAACCTCATCCAGCAGTTCGAGGGCGCGGGTATAATGTTCCAGCGCCTCGGCGTTGGCATAGATCCTCTGTGCCTGTTCGGCCGCCTGGACGGTATAGAACAATTCCTTCCTGTGTTTGCCAGCCTGGCGATAGTGATACGCCAGCGTGCCATAGTACGGCGCCAGGGTCTCTAACCCAAAAAGGTCCTCGAGATATTCGGCCACCTCGAGATGGTAGGCGCCTCGCTGTGCACTGAGTATCCCCTCGTAGGCCGCATCGCGGATCAGGTTGGACTTGAAACAGTATTCCATCCCCAGGTCGGGCGCCCGCCCACGTTCCTGGATCAACTGGGCGCGTTGCAGCGCCGTCAGGTGTGCTTTCAATGTCGTATCGCCGGCCATGGCCTGTAGCACGTTCGACCAGAATACGGTCCCTATCACAGCGGCCTTATGGAGTACACGCCGCTCATCTGATGACAGGCCGTCAATGCGCGCCAGTAACAGGCTTTGCAGCGTGTCCGGCAAGTCGAGTGAAGCCACCGCCCGCGTCGTGTGCCACTGGCCCGTTTCGGCCTCCTGCGCCAACACCCCCTGGGCGATCAGTGAGTGGACGAGTTCCTCAATGTAGTAAGGGTTGCCCTCGGCCTTGTCGAGCAAGAGTGCGCGTGTCTCCGCCGGCAGCGATTCGGGGCCCAGCAGCCGGTCAATGAATTCATTGCTCTGCGCCTCGGTCAATGGGGGCAGCGTCACAGTCGTCAACCGGTGAGGATACTCGGTCTCGACGCGATGACGAAATTCCCACACAGGCGCCGTGCGCTCCGGGCGAAACACGATCAGCCAGAGCATGGCCTGGTCGTCGCACAGGGGCAGGCAGTATTTGAGTAGATCCAGCGAGGTGCTATCGGCCCAGTGTACGTCGGCAAAGGCCAACACCAGCGGTCCGCGTTGGGCCATTGCTTCCACCCAGCCCCGCAGGGCGAAAAAGAACTGCTGGCGCAGCCCTTCAGCGTCCAGATGTTTGACTCGCTCGGCAAAGGTCTCCTCCAGCGGCAGCGAGAGAAAAGTGACCAGGTAGGGATAATACTCTGCCAGCCGGTCGCCCCATAATAGTTCGGCCTGGTGGCGGAGCCGATCTCGCGTTTCCTCCTCTGCTTCCCCAGGGCGTATCCCCAGCCAGCCCCGTAGGAGATCCAGCCACATCGAGTAGGGCCACGACTGGTCGTAGGAGCGGCAGCGCCCGCGCAGCCAGGTCAGGGAAGCGGGCGGAGAGGTATCCTTATCGTGCACTTTGGCCAGCAACGCGCCGTGGCGGGCAAAGTGGTGACGCACCTCGGCTACCAGGAAGGACTTGCCCAATCCCTTGTCCCCCGTCACCATGACGATCCCGCCTCGCCCGTCGTACAGGTCTTGAACGCAACCTTTGAGCGTGCGGAATTCGGCCTCACGTCCGATCAGCGGAATGGAGAGGCCGTAGGTTTGCAGACGGGGCATCTGATCGGCGTCGGCGCGGGGCGCGAGAGGCCGGTAGACGGCGACGGGTTGGCTCACACCCTTGACCGTGATCTCACCCAGCGGTTGCCACTCGAACTGCGATTCTACTAGGCGGTAGGTATTATCGCTGACCAGGACGGTGCCCGGCTCGGCAGCGGTCTCCATCCGCGCTGCGAGAGCGAGGCCCGCCCCCATAGCCGTATCTTCGCTGTGCTGGCGGGCGTCACCGACGCTGGCGACGATCACCTCGCCTGTGTTTATGCCCACTCGCAACTGCAAGTCAATGTTTTCCTGTTCGGCTAGTTCGGCGGCATAAGGTTTGAGCGCTTGTTGCATCGCCAGCCCGGTCAGCACTGCCCGCTCCGGGTCGTCCTCGTGAGCCGACTTGGCGCCGAACAAGGCCACCAGGCCGTCACCCCGGAACTGGTCCACCTGGCCGCCGAAGCGATAGACCTCCGCTTCCAGGATGTGGAGGACGCGGTTCATGATCTCTACCCAGGCTTCGGTGTCAATTTGCTCCAGGAGGTCTGTGGAGCCCATCACGTCGGCGAGGATGACGGTGGCCGGCCGGCGTTCGCCTTCCAGGGTGATTGGGGGACTGGGTGATTGGGTGATTGGGTGATCGGTGGGTGGGACGGGGGCTGGATCCTCGGTGAAAGGAGTGCCGCACTGGCCGCAGAAGCGAAAATCTGGCGGGTTGGCAAAGTTGCAGGCGGGGCACGGTCGCGCCAGGCGCGTGCCGCACTGGCCGCAGAATTTCATCCCAGGCGGGTTGTCGTAGCCGCAGTTTGGGCATTTCATCGTTGGTAGATTGGGAAATTGGGAAAGCGGGGATTTGACAATCCCCTCGGAGCGATTTTGGATCTACCGAGTCTATAGGACATCCAGCGCCAGGCGGAAGCGTTTGGCCAGTTCTTCCAGGATCACGATGGCCATGTCAACGTCCTCTTTCAGCACCGCGCGGAAATCCCAGCGGGTGAGGGCCAAACATCGTGTCGCTTCGATGGCGACGACCGACGCCGTGCGCAGGCCGTCATCCAGCAGGGCTAGTTCGCCGAAAAAGTCCGTGGGACCAAAGGTGTTGACCACGACCTTCTCGCCGTCGGCCCGCTCGCGAACGGCCTCGGCCTGACCCGATGTGATGATGAAGAATCCTTCCCCCCCCTTGCCCTGGGTGACGATGGCTTGGCCGGCGGTGTACTCGCGCGGCACGAATTTCTCGGCCAACCGTTCGAGTTGGCGCTTTTTCAGACTTTGGAACAACGGTACTCTGTTCAAAAAGCCTACTGTCTCTTGCACGTCTGCCATTTTCTCCTCCTATCGTATGTACCCCAGGTAACGCGCCTGGAGTTCAAGTATGGTATCCAACACTTGTTCAGCGGCTCTGACGCTGTCAACGACCGGGTCAACCAAAAGGGCTTGCAAGGCGATTTCGCGGGAACCGGTCAACACTGTTTCTGCCGTCAGATCGTGAACGGCTACCTGATTGTATAGCAGCCCGGCAAATCCCTTGGGCAGTGCTCCCAGTTTTACGCCGTGTACGCCGTCCTGGTCCACAATCGCCGGCACTTCTACGACCAGGTCGCGTGGCAGGTTGTCAATCAGGCCATCGTTGGAGATATTTACGGCCAATTCCTCGTGATGTGAATCGGTGAGGATTCCTTCCATGATAGGCACGACGCGCCAGTACTCCTCTTCGAGCGTGCCTTTAATTCTGGACAGTGGGACTTGTTCCAGACACCACGCTTTGTACATGGCATAAAAGTTCAGAATCCCTCGATGGTCAACCACGTCGTGCGCCCATTGAATGTACTCTCCAAAGTGACTATCGGTAGTTATGGGCAGATAGCCGAACAGATCCAGTATTTTCACCAGCAAATCTCGTTCCGGCATGTCTTTGAAATATGCGGGCGCTCTTTCACGCACGTCTGGATATGCGTCTTTGCCCGTGTCTTTATATTTTACCTCGAGCAGCACGCTAAAGTGATTCAGCCCTCCTGCCTTGAACGACAGATTCGATAGCGGGGTTTCCAGCATGCGGGGCAGGTGCATTGGCAATGAAGCAATCTCGTGGCACAAGCCGATCAGTCTCAAGCCGGGATATTTTCTCTTTACGGTTGTGCAGATACGGCTCATCGGATTGCTAAAGTTGAATACATAAGCATCTGGACATAAGGTGTTGATGTCGTCGCATATTTCGAGGATGGGAGGGATGATGCGCAGAGAGTGGAACAACCCCCCCGGCCCGCCATTCTCTCCGAAAACTTGCCGAATACCGTATTGCAGCGGGACCTTCCAATCCTGCTCCCACAGTTCGTAACGATCTCCAACTTCGATAGAGATGATACAGAACGTCGCGCCTTGCAGGGCTTCCTGGCGCGAGGTCGTGGCTGAGAGGGTGTAGGGTAACTCGTGCTCCTGGATGAATTGCCGGGCAATGTCTTCCACTTTATGCAAAGCCTGGGGGTTGATGTCGTGCAAAACGATGGAACTGCCTGCCAACGGTTTGCTCTTGAAAATATCCCCTAGGGTGCCCAGCCCGAACTGGGCGCTGCCGGCGCCTATTAAGACTATTGTGTTTTTCATCTTGTTCACCTCGAATTGAAATATTGGGGTAGGGGCGCACCAGCGTGTGCGCCCTGAGGGGCAGACACGTGGGTCTGCCCCTACCCCAGATTATTGAGAAGGTACGCGGGGCGCGTGTTTTTTCTCGTGAGCGGTTTTTGTCCACCGGTACCCACAGTGTTTGCACTCAAAGTGGTCCTCGCAGGTCTTTTCCGTCACCTGGATCAGTTGCCGCTTGCTCGCATTCCGGCCAAATATGCCCCACCCATCCTGCCATTCCGTGTACACCCGCGAGTGAGTCACTTTGCTCTCCACCAGTTCACCGGCCCCTCTCTTGCCACATTCAGGACATTTCGTCGCCTCCTTGCCCCACCACACCAGCCAGAGGTAGGAAAACCCGATCCCTACCAGGAAGATGAGACCAAACAGACCGCATATCATCAGAGCAGGGTACAGGACGTCAAGCCACTTCATTTTCCTCTCCGGTTTCCAGTCCCACACGCCACCAGTGAGCCATCAGATGAAGGACGCCAGGACGAGGATTGCCATCTCAGCGGCTATCGTGCGCTCGAAAAGTTTCCAGGATTCGGGTTGGCTGAAATGCTTGAGATGGTATTCCCCGCACCCGATAGCCACCCCGATGCACACGATGCCCATAACCACTAGCGTCCCTATGCCAAGCGTCTGTGCAGCCATGTACTCACGGGCGTGGAATCCGGTCATGGCAAAGTGGGTGTACAATTTGATCGCGATGACCCGAACGGTGAGAATCTCCAGGAAACTCACCATACTCGTAAACATCCACAGGGCTACGGCGAGCGCGACTAATTTGGGATTCCTTTTTATCGGCAGGCCATTTTTATCCAGCATTTCAAACCCTCCTGTTCAAGGCACGCTCTCCTGGCAGCGCAGCGGCAACCAGGTGGGGACACCCATAACCTGGCTACGGATAGTACCCAGATATGGTGATGGGTCAAGGGCAAACTTTACCTCTTCGGGAGGCGTCTCCTCCTCCTCCGGTATCAGGGGTATATCTTCTGGGGAGAACTCGGCCTCCGGTGCCAGCCCCACTATCTCGTTTGGAAAAGACCCATCCTCCAACGCCGACACTACGGCAAAGTGCAGGTGTGTCCACATAGGCTCGCCCGGCCCCTCGCCCTTCGTCCCCTGGTAGCCGAGTAACTGTCCTGCTTCGACCGGCACGCCTTCGCTGCCCGGCGGGAAATCCGCGACGACGAATGTCTCATCCTCTCCGCCGGCCATGTCCCCATAGAACGACCATACCTTTTCCCCCGGCCGCACTGGGTCGTCGTGTTGAATCGCTACCGCGCTGTCCCAGTCCGGGCGGCGCAACAGCAGGCCATCGGCCACGGCGTAGACCGGTACGGTATTCTCGTGGCCCTCACCCATGAAACCAAGTTGATAGGTGCTCCACCACATCCCCAGGTCAGCGCGGGTGGGCAGCCGCCAGGGAGCGCCCGGGCAGGCTTCGAGACCGGCCGGGCCACTCTCCGCATCACGAGGGCGAAAGACGAGGGTTTGGGCCAAAAAGTCGGTGGCCGCATAGTTCTCGGTGATGGCCGACAGCATCTCTGGTGTCCAGCGTTCTTTGTACACCGGGTGCCCCATAAAGTGATGGATGAGAATGATGGGGAATTTCTGATTGCGGATACCGGCGAGCAAATCGGTCTGATCCCACCGGCCCGCGTTGGACAACTGCGTGACTTCAAAGGGTTGGATATAGAGCGGCCGGTCTTGCAGCGTCAGCATACCCATAAATTCATCGGCTAGAACGGGGTCGTCCGCCGTTTCGACGATCCACTCCAGGTCATCGAGTTCCTTCCCAGGAGAGACGCGCCATTTTATAGATTCAACGGGGCCCTCCAGCGTCATCTTTAACAACTGCCCGACCTGCAGCACCAACAGGACGAGCATGAGAATACGCAACCAGGGCCGTTCGCGGCACCAGGTGAGGAGAGCGCCAGCCACCAGTGCAAGAGCGGCGCCAAGTTCCAGCAAGTAGTTGACATTAGAGCCTATTTTGCCGATGGTCGCTGCCGAAAGGCAAGCCCCGATCAGGTACGGTATCACGAGCGACCAGGTTTTCACCCGCCGGGGAGCGAGGAACAGAGACACGCCACCGAGTACGAGCAGGATGGGAAGCGCCCTCCACAGATCGCGCCCGGTTCTTTCGAGTGTCTCGATATCAAACTCGTTGACGTTGGCCGTGATGATGTTGTAGAAAAAGCCGCCTCCGGTGACCACGTTCAGGGCGAGGAAGAGAACCAGACTCATTCCGCCGACCAGCCCCGCCAACTTGAGGGCCTGGCGCCAGTCTTGTGTCAGCAACCAGACGAAAGCCGCCAGCGGCGCGGCCAGGGCATAAGACTGGCGGGTATAGATCGCCGCGATCAGCAGCAGTGCCGAGACGATTAGTCCCTGCCTGGTCGTGGGCCAACGGGCTACCACGTACAACCCAGCCGTGCTGAGGGCCAGGGCGAGCATGTCCACGCGCGCCAGGGCAGACCATCCCACCACATAGGGTATGGACAGAAAGAGCGTGCCGGTGATCACAGATGCCAGGCGATCGTGCGAGTCGGTATAGTAGACGATCAACGCCAGGAACGTTGCCGAGGCCAGCGTGGACAACAGCGAAATCATGCGCCCGATGTTAAAATTCGGGCCGAACAATTTGACAAAGGGTGCCATTGACAACGGGTACAACGGCGGATAGTTAGAGATGGTGTACGGCGGCGATGAGAGATCGGGTCGGTAGATGTTCTGCCCAGCTGCCAGGCGCATGGCCTGATCAACCAGGGGCGCTTCGCCATAGTCCAGGGGGTACTGGTGAAAGAGCGCCATAGACGTATGGAGAAGTAAGATCAACATTGCCAGAGACAGAAACATCAGCAGCATGATCTTGGTCCCGTCCTCTAAATAAGAGGCAATAGACGCAGATGCTTTTTTTATCTGTTGGTTCATAACCACTGTTCTCTACGTGTGTGATTGTTAGAAACCAGGTTTTTTCCGAAAAACCTGGTTTCTTCCGCGAGGGCCCCGCCTCTTTGCAGCGCAGAGGCTACCAACCATTATACCCTTTCTCGGTCTTGAGCGCAATCTATCCCAGGTCGGCCCGAATGGAAAATCAACACAGCAAAAACGGACACAGCCACGATCAGATTAACCAAAATGGCAAACATCATGACTCGTGGCCCAATGGTCTCAAAGAACTGTCCGATCAGCCAGGGCAGAGTCATACTCCCCGCGCTGGCCCCGGCAAAAAACCGGCCGGACACCCAGCCGGTAATGTATCTGCTCAATAAAGTGGGGCAATGTAGCCGAGGTTTCCATACCTCGCGGGCATAACGCGCTATGGAAAGCGCGGCTACGTTAAAAGTGCCCCAGAATATTGAGATGATACCCGGTAATCGTCATGTGCCGTTCGGCCAGGGAGAGGGTGGTGGGAAAAACCGTGCCGTTTTCAGAAACCGCTCGAGATGTGGGGATGGGCAGGCGCAGCAACCAGAGGGTGCCACGCAGGTGCTGACCAGCGTCAAAAACGTATCTTTTCAATATTTGGGGGTGTCATTCTGAGCGAAACGCAGTGAAG
>CAYQTW010000099.1:7900-9745 GCA_964420485.1 uncultured Anaerolineales bacterium | reverse complement strand
CGACCAGCGCGGGCCCGGTTTCCCCCGCGTGGTGAACGGCGTGATTGACATCGGGGCGTATGAATACAACCCGCCCGTCGGCGGGGTCACTATGCCGGCGGACGGGCTCGAGTTACTGTCCCCAGTCACGGGGTTGCTGGCAGCGCTCGTCGCGCTGGCTACCTCGGGGGTGACGCTGGTCAGGAGGCGCAGGGGGTAGTAGCAGGTGTCCTGAGATAGAGTGCAAGGTGGAAAGCCCTGGTGGATGGTTCACCGGGGCTTTTGTGTCGTGGGATGCAGTCCGGTGCCAAAAGCCATCCCGGGGTCCAACTGGATGACGATGTCTTTTGGCACAGGCGCGTAATCCCGCCACGAGGGCCGGATGACAATGTGCTGCCCCACGTGCAGGATGTTCAAGTGTTCCTTCCACGCTTCCGCCCAATCCGCCTCGGCGACGGGGCAAAAAGTCGGAGCAGGAATAGGCCGGATTTGGCCCAGGTGCCAGAGCGCCTCCTCGATGTGGCGCTTGTTGGCCGGCAGTTGGTCGCCGGCAGGCAAGTAGGCCCTGACGACAACCGGGCCGGCGTTCCAACCTTCAGGTCCGGCTTCGATAGCTACCCCACGGGGGCGTAGCGTGAGAGAACCTCGGCCACTGCTTCCGCAGCCTCGTTCTCCACCGTCACGCTGGCCTCGAGCCACCAATCTACTAACCTGCCAGTTTCCCGATTTACCAGATCACAGGCCAAATAACTCTCGCAGTTCGTCCACGAAACTGTGTTTCTCCTGCCAGACGGTCTCCGGCTCCAACGTCTCGCCCAATTCTCGGAGGAGCCGCTTCTGCTCGCGGGAAAGTTTGGTCGGCACGGCCACTCGCACCAGCACCACTTCGTCGCCCCGGCCATTGCGTCGCAGGTGAGGCACGCCTTTGTTTCGCATCCGCAACACGGCGCCGCTCTGGGTCCCAGCGGGGATAGAGACACTCTCTTCACCTTCCAGGGTAGGTACGCTCACCTCGGCCCCTAACGCCGCCTGGGCCACGTTGACCTGCAACTCTACCAAAATGTCGTCGTCGTGCCGTTGAAAGATGGGATGCGGTTCTACGTTCAAAACGACGTAGAGGTTGCCGGAGGGGCCGCCACCCTCTCCCATCTCTCCCTCGCCTGCCAGCCGGATTTGGGTGCCATGATCCACGCCGGGCGGGATGGTGACAGAAAGCTTGCGGGTGACGTAGACCCTCCTCTCGCCGCTGCACCGGGAACAGGGAATGGGAATAGTCTCCCTCGCGCCGTGACAGACGGGACAGGTGGTGACGCTGACGAAGGATCCCAGAATAGATCGCTGCACCCGGCGCACCTGCCCGGTGCCGTTGCACTCGGAGCAGCGCACTGGCGATGTCCCCGGCTCGGCTCCGCTGCCCTGGCACTCTGGACACACCTCGTAGCGTGTGATCTCGATCTCCTTCTCACAGCCAAAGACCGCTTCCTCAAAAGCCAGGTGCAGATCGTAGCGCAGGTCAGCGCCACGCCGTGGCCCCTGGCGGGCCGAGGTGCGAAACCCAAATCCCTGCCCGAAAACTTGCTCGAAAATCTCGAAAGGATCATGGAAGCCAAAGTCAAAGCCAAAGCCCGCTCCACCGGGCCCTGTGTGGCCAAAGCGGTCGTAAGTGGCTCGTTTCTCCGGGTCGGAGAGTATCTCGTAGGCCTCGTTGATCTCCTTAAAGTGCACCTCGGCGTCGGGTGCATCACTGACGTCGGGGTGATACTGCCGCGCCAGTTGGCGATAGGACTTTTTGATCTCTTGCTGGGTGGCCGAGCGTTCGACGCCCAGTACTTGATAGTAATCGCGTTTGGCTGACATAATTGCAAG
>CAYQTW010000099.1:0-7800 GCA_964420485.1 uncultured Anaerolineales bacterium | reverse complement strand
TTGAGGTTGAGGTTTTGGGTGTTGTCCCTTGAGGAATTCAGGACAGATACAGGAGGCAGGGTGCCTCCTGTATCTTGTCTTGTGCTTTCTGCTCGTTGCTTCTTACCTGCTACGCTTCGCTGAACTCGCCCTCGATGACCTCTTCTTCTTCCTCCTCGCCACCTTGGGGACCCTCACTCTTTGGCGGTGGAGGTGTGCCAGGTTCAGCGGTTTGATACATCGTGGCCCCCACTTGCTGCACTACTTGGCCCAACTCCTCTGTGCAACGGCGGATAGCGCTGACATCGCTGCCCTGGAGGGCGGACTTGAGTGCCTCAATCTTGGCCTCCGCCTCAGAGCGCATGTCAGGAGGCACCTTGTCTCCTTGTTCCTGCAGGAACTTTTCGGCGCTGTAGACGGCGTTGTCGGCCATATTGCGAGCCTCTACTTCTTCCTTCCTCTTACGATCCTGCTCACTGTATTTTTCGGCGTCCCGGACCATCTGCTCGACCTCTGCGTCGGCGAGGCCACTGGAGGGAATGATCTGCATAGATTGTTCACGCCCGGTGGCCTTGTCCTTAGCAGAAACGTTGAGGATGCCATTGGCGTCGATGTCGAAAGTGACCTCGATCTGAGGGATGCCCCGGGGCGCAGGCGGGATACCGGCGAGGATGAAACGGCCCAGGCTCTTGTTGTCGGCTGACATGGGGCGTTCCCCCTGTGTGACGTGGATTTCCACTTGCGTCTGGCCGTCGGCGGCGGTGGAAAAAATCTGACTCTTGCGGGTGGGGATGGTCGTGTTACGCTCAATGAGTGCAGTAGCCACGCCACCCAGTGTCTCGATGCTCAACGTCAATGGGGTCACGTCGAGCAGAAGCACGTCCTTGACATCGCCGCCCAGGACGCCGGCCTGGATCGCCGCGCCCAGGCCCACCACTTCGTCGGGGTTGACTCCCTTGTGGGGCTCCTTACCGAAAAACTCGGCCACTTTTTGTTGGATGACCGGCATGCGCGTCTGCCCGCCCACCAGGATAGCCTCGTCAATGTCGGAGGTCTTTAGTTTGGCATCGGCCATAGCCTGTTTGCAGGGGGCAATAGTGCGCTCTGTCAGATCATTGGTCAATTGTTCCAACTTGGCCCGCGTGAGTTTCATCTGCAAGTGCTTGGGGCCAGAGGCGCCGGCAGTGATGTAGGGCAGATTGATCTCTGTCTCCATCACCGTGGAAAGTTCGACCTTGGCCTTTTCACATGCCTCCTTCAGTCGCTGCAGGGCCTGGCGGTCTTCGCGCAGGTCAATTCCCTGGTCTTTTTTGAACTCGTCGGCCACATAGTCAACGATGCGCCGATCCCAGTCATCGCCGCCCAGGAAAGTGTCACCGTTGGTAGATTTCACCTCAAAGACACCGCCTCCAACGTCGAGGATGGAGATGTCAAAGGTACCACCACCCAGGTCAAAGACAGCGATAGTTTCGTCTTTCTCTTTCTTATCCAGGCCGTAGGCCAGCGAAGAGGCGGTCGGCTCGTTGATGATACGCAACACCTGCAGCCCGGCGATCCGGCCAGCATCCTTGGTCGCCTGGCGCTGGCTGTCGTTAAAGTAGGCCGGGACGGTGATGACCGCCTGGGTGACCTCCTCCCCCAGGTAGGCTTCAGCATCGGTCTTGATCTTTTGCAAGATCATGGCCGAGATTTCCGGCGGGCTGTACTCTTTACCCCCCATCCAGACTCGCACGTCCCCGTTGGAGGCCGCTGTGACTTTGTAGGGCACGATCTTTAGCGCCCGCTGCACCTCTGGGTCATTAAACTTGCGCCCCATGAAACGTTTGATAGAAAAGATAGTGTTTTCGGGGTTGACGACAGCCTGGCGCTTGGCGATCTGCCCGACCATACGTTCTCCAGTCTTGGGGTTGATGGCCACGACTGAGGGGAACAATCGCCCTCCCTCGGCGCTGGGGATGACGGTGGGTTCGCCACCCAACATCACTCCGCATACCGAGTTTGTCGTGCCCAGGTCAATACCGATAATTTTACTCATTGTACGTTACTCCTTTTAGGTTTGGTTTTGGACCACCGGGGTTGCCGGTGGTCCACACTTATGCTGTTGCTGATTCCGGCTGTGGAGCGGCGGGCGCCTTGGCCACCCGCACCAACGCGGGCCGCAGCACCCGCTCACCGAGCGTGTATCCTCGCTGCACCTCGCCGATAATCTGACCTTCCTCGTAGCCCGGAACCTCCTCATGAGTCACGGCCTCGTGATAATGAGGGTCGAACATTTGCCCCTCAGTCTCAATGGGCTTGACATCCTCGGACTCGAAAACGGCATCCAGTTCACGTTTGATTAGAAAGACGCCTTCACACCAACTCAATTGGCGCAAATTATCAGGCAAGGTTGCGATGGCCCGCTCAAAGTTGTCCATGACGGGCAGCAGTTTGCGCAACAAGGTCGCACTGGCAAGCGTTGTCACCTGTGCCCATTCCGCCTCCTGTCGCTTTTTGTAGTTGGAGAACTCGGCCTGGGTTCGCTGCCAGCCGTCGAGGTACTCGGCTGCCTGGGCCTGGGCCTCCTCCAACTCTTTTTCTAGTTCGCTTACTTTTTCCGACTCCTCATCAGTCACCATTGTTTCTTCTGCTTGCGCCTCAATATCTTCACTGCTCTGGTCTTTGTTTTTTGTTGTCAATTTAGCCTCCTCGGTATTTCATTCGTTGGATGTGCTCGCGCAATTCGTAATTGCGAATAATCTGAACAGTGGGAATGTTGCTCAGTCAAGTAGCATAGACAAATGGATGTTCCTCTGGATGCTCCAAACAATCAACCTTCAAATCTACATCCAGATCTTGCCAGTAAAGATGGTTTTCTGATGGCAAACTAGCGTTAAGAATTGCTGAAATTGTCGAATCTTTGAACCACGGAAAGTCTGTATGCCAGCTATTATCTCAATTGCAAAGGGACACTACCTGATTGCCAGATTTGACGATAAATTTCCCACACTATCTTCAAGTCGTAAAGCATTTCATCCGACTGATATGTGTAGAGTTGACTTGTTAACTCGACACTACAAGTTTTTTCCACCGCCTTTACCGCTTGCCACGCAAATAGCGCAGATGTTATTGCAACTAACACCGAGATTACAGTGATAACAGTACCTACATCCATTGTTGCAAACATCCTTTCAGCCAAATTCTGGCAAGGTTGAGGGAATAGGCCGCCCAACAGGTGTTAGACGGCATGTACTCCGGTTCGTCTTACTGGTTCTGGCATCATCCAAACGTTATATTGACTTGCTTCGACATCTGCTGCCTGTTTTGCTCGTTGCAATAAGGGCGTAACAGCCAGGTCTTCGTCAATCAAGGGCCAGTGTAACCCATAACCTGATGGTGATACTTCCACTACCAGCCTTTGCTTATGCATTGCTTGAGCTAATCTTGGCGAACAATCTGTCCAGCGAATACGATAGGATTGCCCGTCAACGGTAAGATATAGATATATCTCATCCGCTTTCAGCCCTTGAACCTCGTGAAACTTTTTCATTATACACCTCGATGATGAAACCTCTGATACTCCGATACCAGGTAATCAAAGTTAGCAAAGATGATTTTGCGAACTGCACGGCGGTTGGCAGGACTCACATTGTAAGCATACGCTTCTGCAATATCGAAGGCAGTGGAGTCTAGCCAATATTTACATTCCGCATTGCCTTTACACGCGTGGACGTGGGGTGGTTCGTGGCCTTCATTGGCATAGAAGAACAACCGCTAACCACGAATGCGCAAAACTGTGGGCATACTACTCCTTGCTCATTGGCTCATTGTTCATTGTTCATTTATTCCGCATACATATCATACACCAGGTCAGATAGCAACCCGGCGACGAAACGCACAGCCGAGATAGCGCGACCGTAGAGCATTCGGGTGGGACCTACCACGCCCAGCGCCCCGGTGGCGAATCCGACCACGCCGTAGCGCGCTAGAACCAGACTGCAGGCCTGCAGTTCGTCCCAACGCCCTTCGCCGCCGATCAGCACCCGCACACTACCAACATCTGGGCTGAGTGCGTCGGCCAGCACTGTCTCGAGGAAACTGCGCTCCTCCATAACCCGCACCAGCCCCCGGGCTTTTTCCCCTTCGGCGAACTCGGGCTGCTCCAACACCTCACTCAGCCCATCGCGATAGACAACCTTGGTGGCGTGCATATCGGAGCGATGCATAATATCCACCACGAGTCTGGCGACGTCGGCTTCGAGAGAGGGCAAAACATTAACACGGGCCTCAACCTCATCGGCGGCAAGTCCATTAAAAGCCTGGTTAAGCCGATCGCTGATCTCATTGAGAGCCTCCTGACTGAGAGGCTCGGCTAGGGTCAATAATTGCTGCTTGACCGTGCCTCCGTGCAAGACCAGAATGAGCAACACCAGCCGCCCCTGAGTAGATATGAGTTGCAGGTGCTTGTAACACGACTGTGCAGCCTGGGGCGCGGTCACCAGAGCAGCCCCACGAGCGGCGTGGGCCAGGACGGAAGTCGCCAATGGCATCCATTGCCCCAAGTCTCGGCGCGCCTGGTGAAATTGGTGGGCGATGGTGCGGCGCTCGTGCACAGGCAGGCCCACTTCTCCCAGCAGCCGCTCGACAAAGTAACGGTAACCCTGGTGCGTGGGAACACGCCCGGCCGAGGTGTGGGGATGGGTGAGATAACCCAATTCCTCCAGCCGTGCCAGTTCGTTGCGCACGGTAGCCGTACTGATCTCGAGACCGTAACACCCGACCAACACGCGGGAACTGACCGGGGAGGCGCTGCTCACGTACTCCCGCACGACCAGACCCAGGACGGTTTGTTGGCGCAGTGTCAATTTATCCATTTCTCACCTATACTCGTTTTAGCACTCTCATATATAGAGTGCCAAGTTCAATTTCCAATCATATCACAGGGTAAGGAATCTGTCAAATAGGTTTGACACGCCGACAACGTAGAGCCCGGTCATTGTGACCGAGCTCTGGCTCACGGCGTCGTCGGTCCACTCAGGGCCTCGGCGCCGGGAAGGGGAAGAGTTTGCCCACTCCCTACTCCGGCGCCGTGATCAAGGCGCCCAGTTCGTACCAGGCACTTTCCAAGTCCTGCGCGGCGAGGATGGGCTGCTCACGTAAGCGGGAGACGGCCTGGACCAGGCGTGTCTGAATAGCGGTGATCGTTTCCTGTTCGACTTCTGGACCGAGCGCGGCAGCATGGTCGAGATGGGTCATCGCCAGCGCCAACGTCGTCTCGGCGTCGCCCACGTTGCCCTCGGTGAGGTAGAGGTGCGTCTTGAACACCTCCTGCCAGGTCTGCATCAGGATGATACGATACTCCAGCGTGTCGAGTTGGCCCGCAACTTGGTCCGAGAGTGTGGCGCTCTCTTGCAGAGCGGTGAACTCGGCGCGCAACGTCTCCACTTCCTCCAGGCTGGCATAGTCATTGGAGATGGCGTCCACGGTCGAGGACAACTCATCCAACGCCGTCTGCTGTTCAGCCAGCGTTTCGTCCATCCGGCCTTGGTTGGTTTCCAAACTGGCGATGCGCTCGGCTTGACTGGCCAACTGGCTCTCCAGGTCAGTGATACGCTGCTGTTGCGCGCCAAAGTTCTCTGTCCATTGCGTGTTACTCTCGTCTACCTGGCGCTGAAGCAACGCCAGCCGGGTCACGTTGGACTGCACCGGGTAGACCAACTGGCGGTAAACCCAGGGGGCGCCAAAGTAGACGACTGCCGCCAACAAAACGGCAGCGACAATAACAAACAGCACACGCAACAGTACACCTAGCAGGTGTCCGATGGTGCGCCCCAAGCGGCTCCATACGTCGGCGGTGTTTTGTGTCTCGTTCATCTTGCTCATAGGATTACTCCTTATTCGGAAAGTTTAATCAGGCACGCCCGTAGGCGTGGGGGAGAAGTATGGTGTGCGCGTTGGACGAGGCATAGGTGAGAGGTATGGCGTGCGTGTTGGGCGGGGCGTGGCTGTAGGAGGCGGTGTAGGTGTAGGAGTGGGGGGAGCGCCCTGGAATTTGAACAGCAGGTCGCGCAGTCCGTCCAAGAAAGTATCGAAACGGTCGGCAGCCGCACGCACGGTGGCGATGTCGGCGTCCAACTGATCGGCGCGCACGTTCAGCGCGTCAACCTCGGCCTGTGTCTGGGCCAGAGCCGTGTCGAGATCATCTATGGCTTGCTCTACGCTATCCATCCGGCCGGTCAATCCCTCCAGACTGTCCAGACGTTGCCGCAGTCCCTCTATGTCAGATTGAAGGGTGCCGGCCTGGATGCTCAGTCGGTCCAGTTCGGCCCGAGTGCTGATGACCGCCTCGGCCTGTCCAAAGTCCAGCGTGCCATTGATGCCGCCGATGACGAGCAGGGCCAAGAGTGCACCGAACAGAGCGCCCAGCAGCGCAGCGCCGGTCAGCCCGACGTAGCCCAACCAGGCAGAGGGTGTGGGAGTGTGGGGGGATGGGAGTGTGGGAGTGGACGGCAGCGGTGTGTGTGGTTTTAATTCCGGTTCTGGTTCCGGTTCTGACTCTGGTTCTGGCTCCGGCTTCGGTTCCGCTGGCGGCTCTGGTTGGGCCAATACCTGTTTGGTCGGTGCAGACTCTGGGATAGTTACGTCCACTTTGACTTTTTCTATCTCCTCAATCTCTCTGCTTTCCCCGCCCTCCCCAACCGTCAACCGGTCGGCAATGGCGTGGTACATCTTTTCGCTGACGCCGGGCACAGTCGTAATCTCAACCGGTTCTTCGAAGGGATGAACCGTGTCGCGATATGTGATGATGCGCTCGGCCACCGCCGGGCCAATGCCGGGAAGTTGCGTCAATTCCTCGACGGTGGCCGTGTTCAAGTTTACCTTTTGTTCCATCATTGCCTATCCTCCCAAAGAGTAATGTTGCGTGAGTAAAAACCGTCCTCTCGCCTTCACTTGTGATGGTTCGCCGTTGGCCGGCTATATTTTTTCCACTTATGCCTCCAATGCATCTGCCTCTTTGACCTCATAGTCTCCATCAATCACCACTGACGGTTCGCTATCCTCCCCTACCACATGCCACTCTTTGATGCGCGCCCCCAGCGCCAGCAGGTGCTCGCGCACCACCTCCGGCGGGGCCAACTCGATAAAGAGTTTGACACCGAGCAGCAGCACGGCGACATCGTCCAGTTGGCCCAGACCCAGCGCCACGTCGGGAATGACGTCTATTGGAGAAATCACGTAGGCCAGCGCCGCCGGTGGGATCAACTTTGTCCACAGCGGCACACGCTGGTCCCAGAACAGCCGCCATGCCAGGCGCGCCTGGCGCATCGCCTCCTGAAGCCACTCCACCAGTGCATTCGTATCTTGCGAAACCAGGTCCACTTGTCGGTTTTGACTCATTGGTCACCCTCCCATTACGTTTCACGTTTCACGCATTACGTCCCAATTATATCCCCTTGCACTGAATACGCAACCCGCACAAGTTGAGTTGTACCACTTGCCATTCGTCATTCGCCACTGTTCATTGTATAATAAGCCCACCATGCGTTCGCTCCACCAATGCCTACTGGATACCGACCTGATTCGGCTGCGAGTCATTGCCCGCTTCTGGGACGTGGAATTGACGACCAGTCGCCAGCGGGACGTGGCAACCCAATTGACAGAGGCGCTGACCGCGCCCGATGCCGTCACCACTGCCTGGGAAACGCTCCCCGACAATCAGCGCCGGGCATTGGAAGCATTGCTCGCTGCCGGAGGACAAATGCCGCTGCGGGTCTTTACCCGCCGGTGGGGAGAGATACGCACGATGGGGCCAGGCCGGACGGAGCGGGAGCAGCCCTGGCG
>CAYQTW010000098.1:0-9763 GCA_964420485.1 uncultured Anaerolineales bacterium | reverse complement strand
GCGCCGGTGGGCACTCGCTCCATGGCGATGGTAGATTCGCCCAGTTCGCCCGGCAACTCGGCCGTCTCGACGTCGTCGGGGGGGAGAGCGCGGCCGGGCTGGGTGTCTCCGGGCGAAATGGATTGGGTCAAGGTTTCACGCTGCATTAGCGACGCTTTCTCTTCCGCCTGCGCTTTGTCCTGCTGGAGGCAGCGTGACGGGATGACGACCCCGGCGGGTGAACCCACTCGCCACTCTTGCTCTGCACCAACGGCTGACCACATTCGGGACAGAGCGGTTCACCCCAGGCGCTAAACTTTAACCGGTGGGCAGCGCCAACGTCGTCATAGATCAGACGCGGGTTGTATGGCACAAGGGCCTTGAGACGTGAAGACACCTTGACCGGTGGCGATGACGGCGGAGCGCCCAGTTGTCGCAAGGCCCAGTAGACGTAACTCTGGTCCAGCACGTCGGCGGCCCGGTCTTTCAGGGCGGCCTGGAGAAGGGGGACGGCGCGACGGTCGCGCAGGTCGCCAAAGGCTAGTGCCACCGTGCGCCGGTTCTGGGACCAACCGGCATCCTCCCACACCTGGCACAAAAGGTCAAAGGTGTCCGGGCTGCGGCGCCCGACGCAGCCTAGCACCTCGGCCAGGGCAGTCTTGGTCTCGACGTCACGTCCGTAGCGCAAATAGGCTTGCACGGCGGGGATGGCAGAGTAGCCAATGCTCATTAGGCCAAACAGAGCCGCGTCGTGGACGATGTCATCGGGTACCGATTCGGCGACGACGCCCACCAGCGTGTCGGCAGCCTGATTGGCTTTGAGTTCACCCAGCAGGCGCACGGCCAGGATAGGAGCCCACCCCTCTCCGGGCTCCTCATCGTACCAATAGCGTTCATTTTCCACTATGCGGATCAAGTGAGGGATGACGGCGGTGCGCTGGTGGGCAAAGCGGCGGCGTTGCGCCGGTGAGAGGAAATCCCGTCCCTGCTCGAAAATCGTGTCGAGGAGTTCCGCCACGGCTGGCGGCGGTTCCTCCTCCATCATCGCTTCCACCAGCATACCAGACAATTCCACTGGTCTTGCATCCGAGAAAAGACGGAGCGGGATCTGCCCAATGCGCTCCAGGGGGCGGCGGAACTCGATCAGTCCCTCCAGCCAGCCGGACAGCGGCTGTTCGGTCTCGACAGGCCAGCGCGGCCAGACGGAGCGGCCGTGGAGAACAAATGCCCCGGCCTGTCCGAACAGTTGCCGCAGACGTTCGTCGTCAGGGGACAACTCACGGGCGGTAGATAGCAATTGGTCTGGATCGGCGGCGATGTCGTAATCTTTGTCGAGATAGTGTTGGAGGGAGAGAAGCACTCCGGTAAGATGGCGTTGAAAATCGGGGCCGGCGCACTCTGCCAGGTGGATGTAGGCCTGGCGCAGCCAGCGCGGATAGTCCCGAGTAGAGGCATCGAAGGTGAGTGTATCCACCGCCTCGAGCAAATTGTGCACCAGAAACGCGGATGCCTCCGGCGGCAGGCTGATGGTTTGCACGGCTATCATATTGTTCAGCCTGGTTTGTTCGATGTCGGTGTAGACGTGAGCCAGGCCATCTGGATGGGCGCGCCACTCCTCCGGCACCATATCGGCAAAGGCCTCCAGGTTTTGAGGTCTGCCGAGGTCCAACACCACAGATTGCACGAGCGCCCCTACATTAGTGTCCAACAGAGGCAGATTGGGGAGCACTCGGGGCGTCTCAACGCCCAGCTCCTCCAGAGCATCGGCGATCTTGTTATAGTCCAGCGGGTCGCCCAGGTAGGGATCCTCCAGAGCAGCCTTGAGCAGCGGAATGGCCTGCTCGCCGCCGGTCAGGGCCAGGGGATAGGCCAGCATACATTTACCCTCCTCCCAAGTCGCCTCCTCCCACACTGCGACCAGTGTCTCGTAGGAGCGCGGTAACTGCGCCCCTACGTCTCTCTGACCGATCTCGCCGATCACTTCAGCCAGTGACGTCTTGGCCTCCACGTCCCACGAATAACGCATAAAGGTCAGCACCTCCTCCAGCGCGGGCGGGCCGATCTTTCCCAGGGCGTGAATGGCGGCGCTAAAGATAAAATCCTCTGGGTCACTGTCGGCGACGATGTCAATCAGCGCCGGGATAGCCTCTACTGCTTTCAGTTCTCCCAGCAACTCGACGGCGTGGATAGGGGCGCACCCTTCGCCGGGCGAATCCTCCACCTGCAAATATTCGTCGCTGGCCAGGACCATCAGCGCGGGTATGGCCTCTGCGCGGCGGGCGCGGCAGAGTTCCAGTTGTTCCGCTGTAAAGTGCTCTTCGCCCTGCTCGATCAATTCCTCGATCAGGTTGTCCACCGGCGATGGTGATGAGACACTTGTACTGAGCTTTGTCAAAGCATCCGCTAATTCTCCTGATCCGTGTTCTTGGACTGTCTCTAGCGGCTTTTGTACATTCCTTTCCGCTTCTGCACGGGCCTCCTCGAGAGTCCTGAGATGCGCCTCACCGCCGATGTAGCCTTCGACCAGGTTGACGATGGTGACGAGCCAGGACTCGGCCGGGCCATAAGCCTCCGTCCGCCAACGCCACCACAGGGGGTGACTGTGGAGCGCGATGGCCCCGGCCTGGGTGATCAGTCGCCGGGCGCGTTCCGTGGTCTCCTCAACCTCGGCGATTTCCAATGCCTCGACGATGAGAGCGTTGGGGTCGGTCTCGGGGTCATAGTCGCCAGCGACGTAGCAGTTGAAGAGGGCCTCCATCGCCTCTCCCACGTCGGCAAAGGCGGGCGCGGCGAATTGGACAAAGGCATCGTAGTAACTGCGCTCGCCGCGCTTGAGCCGTTTGCGCTCCTTCTTGAAGTCCAGGTTGGTCAGCGTCTCTCGTATCTCGGCCAGGGCGGTCGGGACTTGCTCAGGCGGCAGTTGCAGGGCGGCGAACAGCCCCGGGGTGGTGACGAACAGCCTCGTTAGTATGACAGTGTAGATCATACCGATCAGGTCGGGGTTGTCTCCATACTCCTCGCGTAACAAAGATAATTCACTCTTGAATTTTCCTGCCTTGATCGAGTCTACGACGATGCGCAAGGCATCACGCCAGGTAGGATACGGTAGATTGGACATAGCACTCCTTGTTGTCATTTTGATTATTGCACCAGTTTGGCGATGGTGACGCCCGTGCCGCCATCCTTGTCACCGCCGCTCTCGTACCCGCTGACGAGAGCGTGGCCGGTCAGGAAGCCGCGCACGGCCCGCCGCAGCGCGCCGGTGCCCTTGCCGTGGATGATGCGCACCCAGGGCAACTCGGCCCGGAACGCGGTATCCAGGTAGCGGTCCAACCGTTGCAGTGCCTCTTCGACGACGAGGCCCCGCAAGTCGAGGCGCGTGCCGGGGGAAGAAGCAGTGAGGACGCGATAGTCACGAACAACGGTCTCCTCCTGTGCTGGCGTTGCCGCCAATAGTTCTACGGCCATCCGGCTCACGCGCGTGCGCATTGCCCCCACCTGCACCTCTGCTTCCTCGCTGTCTATTTTGAGGACGTGCCCCTTTGTGTTCAGCGGGCGCACCCAGACTGTGTCGCCGGGGCGGATGGGATGCAGGCTTACGTCGGGAAAGGGCAATGGGTCCAGCGTCTCGGGCTTGCACTGAGCCCAGTCGAAGTGTTCGAGCACCTGGGCCTCTAGCGTCTCAATGGCCTCCTCGACCGCAGACACGGCCTCCAGCGGCGCGGCGGTGGCTTGCAGGCGGCGGCGCAGACCACGCACATCGGCCCGCAGTGCCTCCAGTTCCGTCGTGGCTTCCTCTCGCACCTGCTCCAGAATCTCTTGCCGCTCCTGCTCAATGCCCTCCAACCGCT
This sequence comes from uncultured Anaerolineales bacterium, assembly GCA_964420485.1. Classification (GTDB taxonomy): domain Bacteria; phylum Chloroflexota; class Anaerolineae; order B4-G1; family B4-G1; genus CAYQTW01. Next base: position 5,933 of record CAYQTW010000098.1, on the reverse strand, counting down.
CGCGCAGTTCGCGCGTCAACTTTTCACCTTCGACGCGAGCCGCGCTGACCGTGTCTCGTTCCTGGGCCGCCTGGATGCGTAGTTTGTGGATGTCGGTCAGCATGTCTTCGGTGCGCACGTCGGACGGCGAGACCATCTTGCGCGCGGCCTCGACGATGTCACGGCCCAGTCCCAACCGCCGGGCGATGGCAAAGGCGTTGGAGCGGCCCGGCAGCCCGACGGTCAGTTTGTAGGTCGGGCTGAGCGTCTCTGGGTCAAACTCGACGCAGCCGTTGCGCACGCCGGGGGTGAGTTGGGCGTAACTTTTGAGTTCGGGATAGTGGGTGGCGACAAAGATGGTCGCTCCGCGGTGGCGAAAGTGGTCCAGCAATGAGCGAGCCAACGCCGCCCCCTCGGCCGGATCGGTGCCCGCGCCCAGTTCGTCCAGCAGCACCAGGCTGTGCTCGTCGGCCTGGTCGAGGAACGAGATGATGTTGGTCAGGTGGGAGGAGAAGGTGGAGAGATTCTGCTCTATGGATTGCTCGTCGCCAATGTCGGCGTATACCGTCTTGAAAGGAGACAGGGCCGAGCCAGGTTCGACGGGGAGGTGCAGCCCGGCCTGCGCCATCAGCGTCAGCAGGCCCACGGTCTTGAGACTGACGGTCTTGCCGCCAGTGTTGGGGCCGGTGATGACCAGCACGTGGGTTTCATCGTCCAGCACGACGTCAATGGGCACTACTCTCTGTGGGTCGAGCAGGGGGTGGCGGGCGGAGATGAGACGGATGGTGGAATGGTTGGTTTGTTGGTTGGGGACAAGTTCAGGAGCGGTACCGTTGATGGCGTCGGCGTACTTGGCTTTGGCAAAGGCCAGGTCCAGTTCGGCCAATGCCTCCACAGTCTGCTCGATCTCGGCTGCACGTTCGGCTACGAGACCGGAGAGATGGGCCAGGATGCGGTTCACCTCCTGCGTCTCTGCCAGTTGTAGTTCGCGCCAGGCATTGTTCAGTTCGACGACGGACAACGGCTCGATGAAAATAGTCGCGCCAGAGGCAGACACGTCGTGGACGACGCCCCTGATGCGGCCCTTGAAATCGGCCTTGAGGGGGATGACGTAACGGCCCTCGCGCTGCGTGACGAGCGGCTCCTGCAAGAAGGGAGCGTTTCTGGGCGCATGGATGATTCCCTGGAGTTTATCCTGTATCCGGCCGTGGGCGATACGCACCTCGCGGCGGATGCGGGCCAATTCGGGAGAGGCGTTGTCGCGCACGTTCCCGCGCTCATCCAGGCAGCGGTCTATCTCGACCACGACTGCGGGGCAGGGCTGGATGCGGCCGGCGAGACGTGCCAGGTTGGGGAACTGATCCTTCAGTCGGGTCAGAGTGCGGTGGAGGTTGCGAGCGGCGACGAGGGTGTCGCGCACGTCGAGCAGTTCCGCCGCTGGCAACGCGGCCCCGCGTTGGGTGGCCATCACCAACGGGCGGACGTCGTGGGCGCCGCCCAAAGTGGTGCTGGGTTTGTCATCCAGCAGCGTGCGGGCTTCGCTCGTCACCTCCAGCCGCCGGTGAATCTCTTGAAAGTCGGTCGCGGGCGTGAGGGAACGCGCCAGTTCCGCCCCGGCGGAGAAACTGGCGTGGCCCGCCAGGCGGGCTAGGACCTTGGGAAACTCTAACGTGGTCAGATGTTTAGTGTTCACGTGGCGCGTCCAGATCGTAGGTGTAAATCGGGGGTAGTCCCCTGGGGAACAAGAATGACTGGGCAGTGTAGTGCAAGTAGAGCACCCGATTAAAGGCCGGGCGGAGGGAGGCTTTATCGTGCGCCCGGTATCCCCAATATCCATAACCGATGGTGTTAAAGAGCAGGCTGGCGGCCAGGACGCCGGTGAGCAGATAGATGAGCAAACTGCCCAGGTTATCCAGGATGCCCAGCGCCGGGATGCTCGTATCTCGGAAGGTGACCCGGCCAATGATTTCTAGCGCACCCCACAGGACCACCGTCAGCAGACCGAAGGAGAGAGCAAGAATGTCATAGTTCACTCCACCGCCAAAGGGAGCGCCGACGAAGGGAGCGATAGCCCGATAAAAGACCGCTGCTACGCCAGATGCAATGTACAGCATGGCGAGACTCACAAGCCCACGGATAATGTCCTGCGTGCAGCCTATGGCGCAGAAACCGACCACGACAAGCAGCAGCGCCATTTCTATGAGATAGAGATCAAGGACGAAAAATTTGAGCGCCAGAATCCCGGCCATACCCAGAACGCTAATGATCAGCGATGGAACCGGATTCTTCTCTGCGCGTCTTCTCAGAGTAGGTTGTGCAGTCATAGTTCCTCCCCACCAATCTACCAATACTATACCACACGCGGGGCAGGCCGCAAGTCACCGGGCGACCGGCGGCGCTTGTCGAGCCTGGATAATAGTTGTATAATCATTCTCGGTTTTGCCAGATGTCATCAGCAGGCTTCGCCGTGAGCGCTCAGCCGAACGGTATTCCCGATGCCGATACTTGATCAGCACACACTAGAATTCACGAGTCGCAGTTCCGATCAGACGCAACGGCTGGGTGTACGCCTGGGTGCGTTGTTGCAAGGCGGGGACGTGATCTGCCTGGAAGGGCCGCTGGGTTCGGGCAAGACCTGTCTGGCGCAAGGCATAGGCCGGGGTTGGGGGATAGGCCGGACGCTCGTCAGCCCCACCTTTGTCCTGGTGCGCGAGTATGCGCGTCCCCAGGGCGGTGCGCGGCTATACCACGTAGACCTCTACCGCGTCTCTGGCGCGAGCGAAGCCTGGGGACTGGGGCTGGAAGAGTTCCTGGGCGACGAGCACGCAGTCTGCGTCATCGAATGGGCAGAGCGGGCACGGTCCCTGATGCTGCCCGATTATCTATGGATCGATCTAGAATTTGCCAATCATACTCGACGGGCTATGCATTTCACGGCGCGCGGGGAGCGTCATACGGCACTGCTACGGGAATTTCGTCACACGGCCTTTGGGGTGTAGGCAGGAAGCGGACACCAGGGATGAAAATGTGGAGCAGACTTTCTAGCCTGTTTTGGCAGACAGGAATGTCTGCCCCACGAGTTGTTTTCGGAGCAAGGGGCGAAAGACAGGATGTTGATCGCGATTGACACCGCCACTAATAACGCCAGCCTGGCATTGCACGATGGGTTCCAGGTGCGGGCGGAGCACTCGTGGGAATCACCGCGCCGGCACACTGTCGAGTTGTTGCCCCGCCTGGTGGCCGCATTGGAGCAACTGAGCCTGGGCGTCGAGCATCTCAGCGGAGTGGCGGTGACACGCGGGCCGGGATCCTTCACCGGGTTGCGGGTGGGTTTGGCTGTGGCAAAGGGACTGGCATTGGCACGAAATCTGCCCCTGGTCGGCGTGCCGACACTGGACGTGGTCGCGGCAGCCCAGGGGCGGAGTGACCGGTCACTGTGCGCGGTGTTGCAGGCCGGACGGGGACGTTTGTGTGTCGCCACCTACCGCTGGCAGGAAGGAAAGTGGCACTCGCACAAAGAACCACGCCTCACGACCTGGCCGGCTCTGCTGGAAGAGATAGATTCTCCAACCTTGTTCTGCGGTGAGGTTGACCCGGCGGGAGCCGAGGCGCTGGCCACTCTGGGCGAACTGGCCGTGCTCTTGCCGGGGGCCGCGCGGCTGCGGCGGGCCGGTTTTCTGGCACAGTTGGCTTGGGGGCGATTGAATCACGGTGAGGCCGACGATCCGGCCACGCTGACGCCGATTTATCTTCAGTATCCCACGTGAAACGACAGATATTGTCTTACACCGTCCGTCCGATGGAGCCAGGCGACGTTCCGACAGTGGCTTCCATCGAACGGCTTTCTTTCCCCACGCCCTGGCCAGCGGCGTCCTTCCTGTATGAACTGAGACACAACACACGCTCCTTCTACTACGTCTTGTTGAGGCCGGCGACGGGCGGAGCCACACTCTCCGGCCCAAGATGGCGCCGCTGGCTGCGCGGTATGATGGGCCTGCCAAAGGAAAGCCGGGTGATCGGTTACGTGGGCTCCAGGCTTCTGGACACCAACGAGGCGCACGTCAGCACCATCGCCGTACATCCCGACTGGCGCGGGCGGGGGTTGGGGGAACTGTTGCTGCTGACGGCGATGGAAAAGGCGCTGGAATTGGGGTGCGGCGTGGTGACGTTAGAGATGCGTTCCTCCAACCATGTGGCCCACCATCTATATCGCAAGTATGGTTTCCGATTTGAGGGCGTCAATCGAGGCTACTATCGGGATGGCGAGGATGCCTGGCTGATGAAAGTCGAGGTGAACCAGGACATTTATCGAGCGCGGTTGGCCGATCTGCGCCAAACACTGGAGGCGCGCCTTTGCTGCTGGACAAAACAATGTGGATAGGCTATAATCGTGAACCGTAAGAACACGGATCGGCGGGATTGGCGGATCAAACACGGAAAATAGCACAGGAGGAGAACGTGTCAGATTTGGAATTGCTGGCGGCAGAGATCGGCAAGTGTACACGGTGTCCCTTGCACCAGGGACGGACCAAGTCAGTGCCCGGCGAGGGGCCGCAGGACGCCGAAATCATGTTCATTGGCGAAGCACCGGGTTTTCACGAGGATCAGCAGGGACACCCGTTTGTGGGAGCAGCGGGCCGGTTCTTGGAAGAATTGCTAGAGAGTATCGGCCTGACGCGGGATGACGTTTTTATCGCCAACGTCATAAAGTGCCGTCCACCCGGCAACCGCGATCCATTGCCCGACGAGATAAAAGCCTGCAAGCCGTTTCTCGACCGGCAACTCGAACTGATCCAGCCCAAGTTGGTGGTGACGTTGGGGCGCTTTTCGATGGCGCGAGCCTTTCCAAAAGCACGCATCTCCCGTATTCACGGCCAGCCGCGCAAGATTGGCGGCGTGCTCTACTACCCGATGTACCACCCGGCGGCAGCCCTGCACCAGCCCAGCCTGCGGAGCATTATCAAGGAGGACATGCTCCGCATCCCCGAGTTGCTCCAGCAGGTAGCACAGATCGCCGAGTCCTCGCCCCCCACAGAAGCAGAGCAGTTAAAGTTGTTTTGAAAGTGATTGAATTCATCTCCATCGTCGTGCTCACGTTCGCTTTGGCGCTGGTCGTGCTGGGGGCTGTCACGATGTGGCTGGACCGAGGACGAGGACGGCTCCAGGGCATCGCGCTGGCGCTGGTCGGGTTGCTCGTCGGCGCCGGCTATGCTTTTCTGGGCAGTCGTTTGGCGCTGAGGTACTTTGGCCGGCTGATCGTGCTAGTGGACCTGCCGGCGCTGATGGCGACGGCCTTTACCTACACGACGGGGGTGCTGGCCGGCGTGGCGTTGGCAGTGGGACTCTTTCTGTGGGCCACGGGCCGCTTCCGGCACCGGGCTGAGCGGACGGCAGCCGCCTTTATCGTGGCCGGAGTGGTGGTGGCATTAGTGGCGACCTTGCTCGCCGTCGTCCTCAGTAGGCCATAGGGACGCGGTTATCGCGCCCCCACCGCGGCAACCCTCGCCGCCGGATTTCCCGCGCTACCTCTGTCCCCTCCATCCCCGGCAATTGGTTTGGTTCACTCATCGCCTCCAGCCACAAAGGCAAAGTGCATAACCGATTGCTTCCAAAATGACGGTGTGGCGATTCGCCTCTGAACCCAAAAAAGCAACCCCAGAAGAACGCCGGTAATCAGAATATCTAGCCATGTGCGATGGTATCCCACATCTACAGGCGGACGGGGCTGGGGTAGCCACAAATCGGGTAGATGATTGCCGAGGATGACTGAAACAAAGCCGACCAGCAGAAAGGCCAGATTGGTGATCAAGGCCCAGGGTAATTTACCTCGCACGTTCGTGAGATCTGGCCTTGCTCATGCGGTAGAACTCTGCTTACCCAATCAAGACCAGCAATGAACTCGTATCATCTCAATATTTGGGGGCAACCAAATAATCATCCCAGTGTCATTCTGA
>CAYQTW010000097.1:3781-9820 GCA_964420485.1 uncultured Anaerolineales bacterium | reverse complement strand
ATCATGACCAAGATTCTGCGCGGCGGGGCGGAAAAGGTGACCGAGGCGGGAGGTGTGCTCGCCGGCGGCCACACGCTGGACGACAAGGAACCAAAGTACGGCCTAGCGGTGATGGGGCTGATCCACCCCGACCGCGTGCTGACCAAGGCCGGCGTCCGGCCCGGCGACGCGCTGGTGCTGACCAAGCCGCTGGGCGTGGGCATCATCACCACCGCCCTCAAGAGAGAGGTGACCGATCCGGCTCACGTAGCGGCGGCGGTGGAGAGCATGAAGAGGCTCAACCGCCGGGCGGCCCGGTTGATCCAGCAGGTCGGCGTGCATGCCTGCACCGACGTCACCGGCTTTGCGCTGTTGGGCCACGGCTACGAGATGGCGGAAAAGAGCGGGGTGCGACTGCGCTTCTACCTCGAAAAACTCCCCTTCCTGGCGGGAGCAGAACAATACGCCAAAGATAACCTGTTCCCCGGCGGCTCTTGCCGGAACAGAGACGCTTACGCGCGGCACGTGGACTTGATGCCGTCCATCTCGGAGGAGACGCAAATGCTGCTCTTCACCCCAGAGACGTCAGGCGGGCTGCTCGTCGCCGTTCCGCCGGAGAGGCTGGAGACGCTCATCAGGCTCTTTGCCGACGAGGGGCAGCCTATCTGGGTCATCGGTGAGGTGGTGGAGGGAGAGGGGATCGAGGTCGCCTAGGGCGCCGGCACAAATCCCAGCATCGTCTCGGGATACTTGTCGGTCATGAGCACAAAGCCCCGGTCATCGAGGCGCACCACTCCTTCCCAGTTACGAGAGTGATCGTCGTCAATCAACTCGAGTTGGATGGGCGGAGCGTCAACAAGCGCAATACCGGATTCGGTGTATTGGAATTCGACCAGTCGCTCGACGGTGGTGAACCGGGCATGGGTGGGGCCCACGCCGTATTTAGCCGCCAGCGCGTCCGGCGCCGGTTTGAGTTTGGCCTCGTCTCCCGGCCACAAATAATTCAGCGCCCAAAAGCGACCGCCGCTGTCCAAGTCTGTGGCGTCGGTGATGCGGTATTCGATGGTGGGGAAGGGAATGGGGTCCAGAGGACAGAGGGAAAGGTCAAACGACCGGGCTACCGGTTCGGGGTTGACGGTTGCGCCGTTCGCCTCGTAGATGGTGATAAGCCTGTCCCCCGCGACCAGCAGGGTTTCGTCGGTCATGTTGCCCAAATCAGCCTGGGGCGGTATTTCAGTCAGAGTAGTGGCGTCGAGGCGGAGCGTGCCCAAGTCGGGCGCTATCTCCCCGGTTGCCAGATAGCCCAACATTGCCCCGCCGGATTTTGATTCGAGGGTCACGAACACGCGATCACCCTGAAAGGCGATGGCTTCGTATCCCTCAAATCCCGTGATCTGTTGGGCCAGGCCAGGGGCGGCGAAGGTGACGGCTTGAGGTGTGATTGGCGCGTCGGACGTGCCATCCAGAAAGGCAAGAATGTCTTTTTTGGGAATGGCAAATATCTGCCCGTCGTTCTGAGAAGCAAACCGCCCAGGATACTGGGGCAGGACGATCAGATGGTCGCCATACCAGGCCAGGCTCGAGACCTCGGCATCCTTGTCTGCCAGAGTTCCTACCAGCGGAATGATCGTTACCGATTGTTCAGGAGATGTGACGCTCGTGCTCGTAGGGACGGGCGAAACGATGGCGGAAAGTGTTGGGGCAGGCGAAGTGACGCCACAGCCAGCCAGGAACAAGATCAGGAGGAAAAACACAAGCCTGGTTCTGAGTACCAGTTGGTTCGCCATTCAATCCGCCTCCTCAGCCTTCAATACGGTTTTTAGCGCCACGATGGCCACCTCGAGCATGTCGTCGTCCGGCTCGTTGGTCGTCAGTCGCTGGAGCGCCAGGTTCGGCGCGACCATTACCCGCATCCAGGGCCGGTTGGCAAAGCGGGCCGTCAGGCGCAGAAACTCGTAGGCCACGCCCACGATGACGGGGAGCAGCACGATCCGGCTGAGCAGCCGCCAGAGCAACGATGGCGGGCGGAAGGGAGCAAATATCAGGACCGTCAGCACGACCATCGTGAGGAGAAAAGCCGTACCGCAGCGGGTATGAGCCGTCGAAAAGGGGCGCACATTGTCAACAGTTAATCTCACCCCGGCCTCGTAAGCGTTGACCGTCTTGTGCTCCGCGCCGTGATAGGCGAACACGCGCCGCATATCGGGCATGAGGCTGACTGCCCAGATATAACCCACGATCAGGAACAGGCGCACGATCCCTTCACACAGGCTAATGAGCCACTCTGAGGGAAGGTAGGGAGCAACCAGTCCCACCAAGAACGATGGAAGTAGCATAAAGAGTCCCACGCCCAGGCCGATCCCCAGGAGCGCCGTTCCCCAGGTTGCCGGCCCCGAAAACGAGACCTCCTCACCGGCCGCCACGTCAGCCGACATCATGAGCGCCTTCATCCCCAAACCAAGCGCGTCCCACAGCATGATCAGACCGCGCAGGAAGGGAATGCGGCTGATGGGGCCACGGTAGAGCGCCTCGTTGAGCGGCTCTGTTTGCACGCCGATCTGACCGTCGGGGTGGCGCAGCGCGACCGCCATCGTGCGCGATCCACGCATCATCACCCCTTCGATGACTGCCTGTCCTCCATAGTTGAATTGTTTACTCACCAGATGCCTCCTCCTCAAGGCGTAAGGGCGCGGCAACCGCGCCCCTACGCTCGCCCGTTGATTCGATGGGCGCGGCGACCGCGCCCCTACGCTCGCCCCGTTGATTCGATGGGCGTGATCACCGCGCCCCTACGCTCGCCCCGTTGATTCGATGGGCGCGGCAACCGCGCCCCTACGCTCGCCCCGTTGATTCGATGGGCGCGGTGACCGCGCCCCTACGCTCACGCCATTGATTCGATGGGCGCGGTGACCGCGCCCCTACCACCCTTCCAGGTACTTGGCCCACACGCCATTGCCCGCCAGATAGCGCCCAAAGAGGTACTGCGCCGTGGGCCGTGGCTCAAAGGGCTGACGCAACAATTTCATTCGCGCTTCTGCCAGTGTGCGCCCGCCCTTGCGCCGGTTACATTGTGGGCAGGCCGCCACCAGGTTCTTCCAGGAATGTTGTCCCCCTCGATAGCGGGGGATAACGTGGTCTAGCGTCAGTTGACCCATCTGCCGCCCGCAGTACTGGCAGCGGTACCCATCCCGGCGTAGGATCTCGCGCTTGCACAGTCGCACGTGGGGGCGTGGCCGGCGCACCACGTAACCCAGGCGGATGACGGACGGGCGCTCGTAGGTGCGAGAGACGGTGTGGATAAACCCCCGGCCGTTCTCCAGCACCGTGACCTTGCCTGCCAGGATCAAGCCCATAGCACGTCTAGTGCTGCAGACATTGATCGGCTCGTAATTGCCGTTGAGCAGCAGGACTGGCTCATTCATCGGTCACTCTACTCGGCGTCGTGAGATGGCGCCTCGTAAGGGGCGCGCTCCTCCGCCACCATTGCCATTGTCACCGGCACCGCTTCGACCGGCTCCCACACTTTTACGATTGTTTCCCTGGCCTCCAGCGGGCCGTCCGGCTTGCCGCCGTCCAGGTACCACCACCAGTATTCCTCCGGCTCGTCCCGCCGGATGTGCCGGTAGAGTTCCAGGTCGTTGACCAGATAGTCGGCGTGGGCACGCAACTTACTATCCAGTTCCTCGATCTCGGCCAGTACGGCCGCGTCCACGTTCGCCCGTCCCAACTGTTTCAATGCCCAGTCCACCCCGTCGCGGTAGCCCAGGTAGGCCACGAATTCCATTAGGTCCCAGATGTACATTCGCGTCACCAACTTGCGGTAGAAATTCATGCAAGTTTCCAATTCTTTGGCCGGGTCCGGCCAGTACGGTTCGTAGATATACGTGCTCATCTTTTCCACCTCGCCGGCGCAAACAATCCAGTTTGCTCTCCCCAACGTTCGCAGTATCGTTTTCCACGGTCTGGGCGCATACAGTGAATGATCTCGTCAGCCAGGGGATTGTAAACTACCAATACCCAGGAAAGGCGTTCGCCTTCAAAGATCAGTCTCTTGCAAAAGAACCCTCACACTACCTGGCCACGATATCCATACCCATAGGCGCACAGTTCGACGAAGGGATAACGTGCCACCGCTGCCGGCAATCGGCCGAATTGCTCTGCCGTCAGACGCTGGCGCGTATCTCCCGCATCGCGCCAGTCATCGGTGTGTTGCCTGACCTCGTGTTTCCAGTGATTCCACCGATCCGCCTCCGCTGCAGTGAGCAGCGCGGTGGTCATCTCTTCGGGCGTCGGGTGCAGAATATCCACGTGATTATCCAGCGTTCAGTATAGCACACCTACCCCAAGCCGTCAACGATTCGCCGCCCGCCACAGATGCGCCAGTCGCCGGTACTTGCTTGCCTCGTAGTAGGCCATCAGCAGGCTCAACCACAACCCGTGCAGCCCATCCTGTGTCCCGCGCAGCGTGACGAAGCGCCACCAAAAGTGGCGCGCCGCCTGGGTGCCGGGAGTGTAGAAACGGGGGCGAACTCCCTCCTCAAAGAGAATTGCGGCGTCTACGTTGGTGTACTTTTCCTGCCGGGCAATAAAGTCGGCCAGGTCATCATAGTTGTAGTGGATGAGATGATGCTTCAGACACCCTTGAGGCCCGTCCGCCACGATCACCTCATGTACCGGCCGCTCCCAGCGCACGCGACCGTGAAGGAGTAACCGCGACTGGTAGTCGGGATACCAGCCGGCCCCTAGGGTGAGACGGCCAAAGATATAGTTGTGACGCGGCACGGCCCAAGCCACCTCCTCGTGAGTGCCGTCCGTCACCGAACGCACTTCCGCCGCGAGTTCCGGCGTGGCGCGCTCGTCGGCGTCCACGAAAAAGATCCACTCTGCCTCCACCTGCTCCATCGCGGCGTTGTGAAACTGGGCATAGTTCTCAAAAGGATGTTGCATCACCTCCGCCCCGGTCTCGCGGGCCAGTTCCGCCGTCCGGTCGGTGGTGCGACAGTCTATAAAGACGACGCGCCGGTCTGCCCAGGCCAGGCTCTCCAAGCAATCCACAATGTTGTGCTCCTCGTTCAACGCGGGGACGATGGCAGTCACGTGCATTGGACTCCCTCCCAGGCTCGAATGACTTGCTGGCAGGCGGATACCATCTTAGGGGCAGCGTCCCGCATCCGCCGTCGCATCCCGGCGCGGACGAGCGCGCGTGCCAGCCGTCGCGTGACCGGCCCGTGATGACGCGCATAGAGCCGCGCCCGGCTGGTCCACAGGTTCACGAAGGAGGGAATGAGGATCTGGCCGCTGGACTGGCCGGCGTGATGGATCACCCGGGCGGCCGGCACGCAGTAGGCCCGCCAGCCGGCCTCGTGCATACGCCTGCACCAATCAATCTCCTCGCAGTACATCCAAAAGCCTTCGTCCAGGAGACCCACCTGCTCGATGGCTTCCCGCCGCACCATCATCGCCGCTCCTAGAGGGTGATCTACCGGGAAGGGAACCTCACTTTCGTAGAGGCGGCGCGGATAGCGGCCGTTGAGCGATGTGTCGTAGAGGCGGGGAGGTAGGGGAAGAAACTCGAATAAGAGTTGCGTCAGGCCCGGAAAGCGGAAGGCCGAGTGCTGGAGGGAGCCGTCAGCGTAGAGCAGTTTCGCCCCGGCCACGGCGGCCTGCGGCGTGCGCTCCATAAAATCCAGCAGCGCCGCCGTCGCGCCGGGCTGTACCTCCGTGTCCGGGTTCAGCAGCCAGACGTAGGGCAAATTGCGAATGGCGAATTGCGAATTGCGAAGGATAGCTCCGAGTGCAACATTATTGGCCCGGGCAAAACCCAGGTTTTCCTGGCTGACAACAAGGTGGACGGTGGGAAACGTTTCCGCCACCATCTCTGATGTGCCGTCGGCGGAAGCGTTGTCCACCACCCAGACCTGAGCTTGTAGGTCAGACCGGGCCAGGTCGGCGAAGAGGGAACGCAGACAGGCCGCCAGCAGGTCACGCACGTTCCAACTGACGATCACGACGGCCAAGTCGGGCATTGCCCTGTCAACCACCATATCGAAGATAACGTAG
>CAYQTW010000097.1:0-3681 GCA_964420485.1 uncultured Anaerolineales bacterium | reverse complement strand
CCGCGCTTTCCGTAGCGCGTGGGCTGTTGCGCGGAATGGAATCCGCGCCTACACGTCTACGGCCAAGTCGGGCATTGCCCTGTCAACCACCATATCGAAGATAACGTAGCCGCGCTTTCCGTAGCGCGTGGGCTGTTGCGCGGAATGGAATCCGCGCCTACACGAATCGCCGCCGGATGTCCGCGCTGACGTAATCCAGGGTCGCCACGGTGATGGCGATGAACCAAACGGCGATCCCCGCCGAGCGATAGTCCAACAGGCGAATGTATTGGATCAGCAGGAAGCCGATGCCACCGCCGCCCACCAGGCCGATGACCGTGGACATGCGCACGTTGATGTCCCAGCGATAGATGGAGAAGGAGACGAAAGGCGAGATCATTTGTGGCATCACGGCATACATGATGGTCTGCAAGCGCGTCGCGCCGGTGGCGTGGATAGCCTCGATGGGACCAGGGTCAATGGACTCGATGGCCTCGGAGTAGAGTTTGCCCAGCGCGGCGACGGAGTGGACGGTCAGGGCAATGATGCCGGCAAAGGGGCCCAGCCCGGCCACCATCACAGAGATCAGGGCCCAGATCATTGGCTCGATAGAGCGGACAATGTTCAGGATGGTGCGGGTAAAGTAGTAAATCGCCATCGTGAACCAGGAGCCGGACATCAGGTTGCGCGCAGCCAGGAAACTGATGGGGATGGCCAGGACAATGCCGAAGGCTGTCGCCATCATCCCCATAAAAATCGTCTCCACCATCCGTCCGAGAGTCAAGCGCAACGCTTCGCTGGGAATCAGGTTGCCCACTTCCGAAACCTGCCGCGCCTCCACCCGGTGGAACTGGCGTCCCTCGGCGCTGGGAGGCAGGAGGCGGTAAGGCATGGTGATTTCGATCTGGAAAGCCCCCTGCTCGTCGGTCTGGAGCGTGATATACTCCCCCTCCTTGCGCACGCGAAACTTGTTGCCGCCAGGGTCCGTCCACCAGATCGTGGTCTCAGTGTTGGGAGCAAAACCCCGGCCCACGAGGACGAGTTTGGTTCCAGGCACCTCGCCCAGGTTCTCGTCTCTCGTCGTCATGTCGCCACAGGTAGGGTCGGCCACCAGGTAGGGTTGGCCGGCTATTTCTTCCGGGGGCGCTGGCGGCGGCAGGTCGTCGCAGGGGGCCAGTATCTCGGCCTCGGCGCTGACCACCTCGGTCGCCCGCGTGAAAGCCGCCTCCCAGGGCCAGAGCACCCGGGAGAAGGGCGGCCAGGCGTCCGGCAGTTCCGTCACCACTTTGTAGAGATCAATCTGGCTGATCTGCCAACCCAGGGTGAAAAAAAGCACGCCCACGAGAACAAAGACACCCACCCCACCCCGCCGGTCTGGTTGGGCTTGCCGGTAGGCGTCCCAGGCAATCCACAGCCACAGGATCACGACGCCGGTCAGCATCAAGAGCACAAAGAATGGTTCTCGTTGCAGGGCCTTGCGCAGCATTGCGGCTGCTCCGGCCTCGCGGTGGGCCAGGTCGTACACGCGCCAGGCCAGGAGCCCGGCGATGCTGCCTATGGCAGCCATCAGTAACAGTCCACGTTGAACCTGCCGGGCCATGATCTGGCCCAGGCCGGGAAGGAACATTGAGGCCACAGCCGCCACGAGCGGTGGTACCAGGCTGACAGGTTGCTCGTGCGGCTCCTTCGTCTTGGGCCGCTTCCCCTCCGGAGAGGTACGGCCACTCATAATAATAGCCGGAGACTGCTCATCTTCTTGCCAAATCGCCATATTACCCTCCCAACGTACCTTCCAGCCCTGCGCCGACTCGCTCGGCCTCTGCGCCATAGATTTCTTTGAACTCGGCGTCCGTCATTTGGCGGATGTCCTCCTGGCTGCCCCGGTAGACGATCTGTCCGTCCCGCAGGCCGATCACCCGCGTAGAATAGCGCTGCACCAGGTCCAGGTAGTGCAGGCTACAGAGGATTGTGATCGCCTCTTCCTGGTTCAGTTGCTCCAGGTAGCCCAGGATAGAGTGGGCTAGAACGGGGTCCAGGCTGGCTACCGGCTCGTCGGCCAGGATCATGCGGGGTTGCTGCATCAGGGCGCGGGCGATCCCCACCCGCTGCTGTTGCCCGCCGCTCAGTTCATCCGCCCGCTTGTGGGCCTGGTCGGCGATGCCCATCCGCTCCAATGCCTGCGCCGCCATCTCCAGGTCCTCGGCCGAGAAGCGGTACAAGAGGCTGGCCCACGGGTTCACGTACCCCAGCCGCCCGGCGAGGACATTGGTGAGGACTGTCGAGCGCTTGACCAGGTTGAACTGCTGAAAGATCATTCCGATCTGGCGGCGGATATGGCGCAACTGGGGCGGGTCGGCTGTCGTGACGTCCTCCCCATCCCACACGACCTGCCCCTCCGTCGGCTCGATCAACCGATTGATGCAGCGCAGGAGGGTGGATTTACCAGAGCCACTCAAACCAATGATAATGAGAAAGTCGCCGTCCGCTACATCGAAACTGACGTCGCGGAGGGCGACGGTGCCATCATCGTAGATTTTGGTCAGGTTCTTGACCTCGAGCATACTTCCTCCCGTTGTCGCAAGGGGGGACTCAGGCCCCCCCCTTGCCAGAGTTTCCGCCGTTGTCGGTCGGGTGAACTATTTCATCAGTTCTTCGACGTCGAGGCCAGAGGCCTGGAGCACCTGACGGAATGGGTCGTAGAAGGTATCGTCGTGTTCTTCCAGGGCGTTCCACTGGTAGGCGGTGTCCAGCGCTTCCTGCCCCGCCTCGGTTCCGGCAATGGTCAGCAGTCCAGCCGTGATCGTGTCGCGCAGTTCCTGGGGCATGGAAGAAACGAACTGGACGCCATCGTTGGGAATGTCCGCCGTGACCTCGATGACGATGACCTGCTCCATCACGTCTGGATGGTCCTCCTCGATGCGGGTGCGGGCGTCCACGTAGGTGGCGCCGGCGTCGCAGTCGCCATTGTAGACTGCGGCGGCGACCGCGTCGTGGCTGCCGGCGTCCACGATCTCTGCCAGGTCAGCCTCGGGATTGATCCCTGCCGCCCGCATGGTCAGCATAGGGATGATCCAGCCGCTGGTGGAGAGGGGATCGGGACGGCAAAAGGTCTTGCCCGCCAGGTCGGTGATGCTGCTGATGCCGCTATCGGCGCGGACAATGATCTGGCCGTTATAGGTGGGACTGCCGTAGCGGACGGAAACGAGGGCCACTTCGGCGCAACCGCGGTCGGCGGCCATGACGTAGGCAAAGGTCGCCAGCGACGCCATGTGCGCCTCGGGCGGGTCGCTGCACAGCGCCTCGATGACGCCAGCGTACTCGGTGGCGACGTTGGTGTCAAAGTACAGACCGGTCTCATCATGCAGCATGTCGGCCACTTCCTGGGCGCCGCCAGCCACCCGCTCCATCTCACCCGAGGGGACAAAGGCCCAGACGATAGGGTTCTCCTCCGTGCCCAATTCCGGTTCCTTCGGGGCGCAAGAGGCCAGCAGGCCCATAACCACCAGCCCCACAACCATTACTACCAATACGCGCTTTGCGTTCATTTTATCTCCTCCTGTTTTGAAATTTGAATTGACCAACTATCCAACCAACCATCTGACTAACTACCAGTCCCGCAGGCACCACCTCCTTTCATTAAACATTATTGGAAATAACAAACAAACGAGTTTTTGACAGAATTTACAGGATTATCTCTGTTTC
>CAYQTW010000096.1:3557-9872 GCA_964420485.1 uncultured Anaerolineales bacterium | reverse complement strand
CCTCCAGGTGATTGACCGCCACGAGCGGCAGACCGCGCCCCAGCGCGAGTCCCTTGGCCGCATTGACTCCCACCAGAAGCGAGCCCGCCAGCCCGGGGCCGTAGGTCACGGCCAGGGCACCCAGGTCATCAAAGCCGACGTGGGCCTCCCGCATCGCCTGCTCAATCACGGGCACGATGGCCTCGATGTGGGCGCGAGAGGCAACTTCGGGAAAGATGCCGCCGTAACGGGCGTGCAATTCGACCTGTGAGGCAACGACGTTGGAGAGAATGTGCCGCCCGTCCTCGACCACGGCGGCGGCGGTCTCGTCACAGGAGGTTTCGATAGCGAGGATACGAGTCATTTTACCACCATCCGTAAGACAAGTGCCATGTTACCATGTATCCCCCAGGCTTCCAGAAAATCAGCCTCTCGAATCTCCCACGGCCCGGTGTTGGGATCAACCAGCAGCAACCAGTCGGTCCCGTAGTTTTCCACGATGACTGTGTGAACGTATGGTAGCAGGCTGGTAGGAAACATATTGATGTAAGCGATAGGAAAAACTCCTTGATCAATCATGGGGCGCAATTGCACCAGCGATAGATGTTCAATGGTCGCGGTGAAACCCAACTCACGAGCGCACGCCACGACGTTTCTGGCATAGGTGCCAAATTCTCGCGTCTTGCACCTGTGGCGCAGTTCTGCTTCATCCATCTCGACACCGTGGTAGGCCAGAAGCATCCGCAGGCAGGCCACCGTACAGGAATAGGGGTGCTCCTGCCTACGAAAAGGCAATTTCGATTTCATCCCGGCTCTCTTTGTAGAGTTGGCAAGCCAAGTCCTCCATCTCCTCCGCTGGTGTCCATCCCACAATGACCGGATGGTCCCCGTCTACAGCCAACATCCCAACTTCTCCTATCACGCCCTTGCCGGGATAGGTCAGATGTACCGGAACGAGCCAGAGCGGCCTGAGCGGAAAAAGCACTAACTTGGGCAGGCCAGCAGAGAAACGATCAGGCAGGTGTTCAACGATGAACTGGTTGGCAGCAATCATCGCTTGCCTGGTGTTGACCACGATTCGGGTCCGAGTTTCGGTAGCAACTTGCACCTGATACGCGGCCTGGCGCTCGCGCAGGGTGTGATCCTGCGCCGGACGCAATGACGTGATGTGTACTCGTAGCCGCTGCCCGAAACCTTCCGGCAGTGCTTTATCGAGTTCCACGTGAGTATCGTCAAGGACAGATGCTCCCGTGATCATCTCTTCGTTCACAGCCTTCTCCTCTCAAATTTCGACCACCAACTCTTTTGGAAAGTCGGTCAGGTTATGCACGCCGCCATCGGGGTCAATCCAGATCACGTCCTCGATGCGCATGCCAAAGCCCCGGTCGGGGTAATACAACCCTGGCTCGCAGGTGAAGACGTGGCCGGGTTTGAGTACATCAGTGTTGGTGGGCACATCGCTAAAGCGCGGCTCCTCGTGTACCGCCAGCCCTAGCCCGTGGCCCACGGTGTGTACGTATCCGACCTCGGTCTTGGCGTCACTGGCGATGGTGGGATGACCCCGATCCTCGAAGAACTCGCAGGCCTGGTGTTGGTAACGCTTTGCTTCAGTCCCCACCTCGTAGGCCTCGATGAGATTCCTCTGACATTCGTACACGTCCTGGTAGGCTTTCTCGACCTCCGGCGGTGCGTAGCCCAGGCAAAAGGTGCGCGTCATGTCGAAAAAGTAACCGCCGCCAGCCTGGCAGGGAAAAATGTCAAAGACGATGGTCTGGCCCAGCGCGATCACATCGTCGGGGCGGCCCTTGCTGTGGGGGATGCCCGCGTCGCGCCCGATGGAAAAGATAAAGCCCTCGGGGTCCTCCAACCGCTGTTCGGCCAAGAGGCGATTGATCTCCTCGTGCACCCGCCCGACGGTCAGCGGAGCGCCGTCAGGCTGCACCAGCACCTCGTCCTGCACCCGAAACGACTTGAGAAACTCGACGGTGCGGGCCACAATTGCGCAGGTGCGCCGGCCCATCTCGCGGATGTGTTCGACCTCGGCGGGGTCCTTGGTGGCACGGGCAGCGTCAATCGGCGTCACGCCAAAGTCGCCGTGAACCTGGACGTCCTCCAGTTGTGCGTCCAGCGTGTTGAGTAGCACCCAGGCGCGCCCCCGGTCCGCCAGCCCGTAAAAGCCCACCCGGCCGCTCACGCCCAGGTCGGCAAAAATACGGCGATACAACTTGACAGTCGCGGCCAACCGGTCGCCCGTCTCGCGGAGAATGCTCACAAAGTCGTACCGGCCCAGGTTGATGACGGTGAGGCCACTGGCGGCGGCTTCCTCTCGCTCCATCGGCCAGCACAGGAGCAGCGGTTCCTCATCACGTTTCTTGAGCACAAAACCGCTGGTCAACCCCGCGCCGTTGGTCATATAGTACATGGCCGGGTTGCCGTGCACGGCTCCCGCGACGAGGGCCGCGTCCAGCCCGCGTTCTTGCAGTAAGCAATCAAGGTCGTGTTTCATGGAGACATCTCCTCTCCTAGAATGGAATGGAATCAAACGGGTCAAACTCATCGTACAGTTCGTCCAAGTCCTCCTCGTCCCACTCCTCCTCCCAATAGAGCTCGGACAGGGTATCCTCGTACACTTGAGCCTTGTCACCCAGGTCGGCCTCCATCTCGGCGACCATGGCGCGATAGTAGGCAGCGTTTTCGGTTTCTTCTGCCAGTTCGTGCTCCGCCATCACCATAAAGTCGTGGGTCACACTCACCTGGATGTCCCAGTCCTGGCGGGCCTCGGCATCCGTCATCCTGTCTCGAATGCGCTGGGCGATCTCGTATTCGTACTGGGCACGGGCGACGTCCCGCTCCAGATCGGAGATGTGTGCTTCCGCCTCTCCCAGCAGGCGCTTGAAGTGAACGTAAACTCTTCCGCGCACCCACAGATCCTCGTTGTCCAGATCGGGTGATGGTGCCAATATTTTTCCCGGTTCAGTGTTCATTGCAAACTCCTTTCATTTCTATGGACGGGACCAATTTGATCCAGCCGTTGGGAAAATCCGCGCACAGCAGGCAATCACACCGGTTCTCTTCCGACTTCCCATACCTCGACCAACCCGGCTGGCCCATCAAGTAACAAGCGCATCAGCACCGAGACACGCCCCAGGCAAGCCCGCACCCGCAGGAAAACCGCCTCGAAATCCACATCGCTGTCTATCACCTCTCCGTTGTAAACAACTACAAACTGACCCAAGTATCGCTCTTTCAGGTTTGCATGCATGCTTTCAAAGGCCACGATCTCTGATTTCAATTTCTCACGGCGCAGATACCTCAGATGTTCCCGGATTGCGTCACCGATCAGCACCTCGGTGCCTATTCCCGTTATTCCTGCCATCTGATCGACCTATTCAACCAAATCAGGCTGCAACGTAATAGTTGCCACCCTGCTACCTTCTCGTTGGAGTTCATCCATTGGTCACCTCCTGCACAAATCGCTAATCACCTCCAAAACCACTCGCAACAATTCCCGCTCATCCTCCACCAACACCGTGCGCGGGTCGAGCACCAGCCGGTCGGCCGCGATGCGGGCCACTACTGGCGGGTCGGCGGCCCGCATCGCGGCCGCCAGCCGGTCAGGATGCGCCACGCTCAGCGCGATCAGTTTCGTGGGCAACGTCTCGCCGGGCAGGCTGCCCCCGCCGACGGTGGACTCGCCGTCCACGATCTCGGCCTGGATGCCGGCGCGGCGCAGATGACGCCGCCACCGCCGCGCCCGGCGCTCGATCTCTGCCAGGGGCGTGACGATCATGCGCCAGACCGGCACCTGCTCGGGGGCCTCGTCCTTCAGGTAATGTAGCAGCGTGGCCTGTAACCCGGCCAGGCAGAGTTTGTCGCTGCGCAGCGCGCGGGCCAGCGGGTGGGTCTTGAGCGGCTCTACGTACTTTGCCTGCCCGACGATGACGCCGGCCTGTGGGCCGCCCAACAGTTTGTCGCCGCTGAAGCAGACCACCGCCGCTCCCGCCGCGACGCTCTCCTGCACGGTCGGCTCGTGCGCCAGCCCGAATTGGGCCGTGTCGAGCAATGCGCCGCTCCCCAGATCATCCATCACCGGCAGGCCACGCTCTGCACCCAGCGCGACCAGTTCGGGCAGGGATGGCTCGGCAGTGAAACCCACGATGCGAAAGTTAGAGTGGTGCGCCCGCAGGATGAGCGCCACGTCGTCGTGCGCCTCCAGCGCCACCACATAGTCGCGCCGGTGAGTGCGGTTAGTCGTGCCGACCTCGATCAACTGCGCCCCACCCTGCGCCATCACATCGGGCACGCGAAAGCCGCCGCCGATCTCGACCAGTTGTCCCCGTGAAATGACGACACCCCGGCCCTGCGCCAGCCCAGTCAGCGCCAGGAGCACCGCCCCGGCGTTGTTGTTGACCACGAGCGCGGCCTCCGCCCCGGTCAGTTGGCACAGATACCGCTCGGCGTGCACCGTGCGCTGACCGCGCTGCCCCGCCAGCAGGTCGTACTCTAGCGTGGAATAGCCCCGGCCAATCGCCTCCATCGCCGCCCGCGCGGTGACCGAGAGAGGAGCCCGCCCCAGGTTGGTGTGGATGATGACGCCGGTAGCGTTGATGACCGAACGCAGCGTAGGAGCCAACTGCTCTCGCAGAAAGGCGCTCGTCCGCGCCACCAACGGAGCCACGTCCGGCGCGTCCGCCCCGGCCTGCACCTCACCACGCACAGCACCGAGCGTCTGACGCAGCGCGGCCACTGTCTGGCGATGGCCGTAGGCGGCGACGAGGCTCTGCACAGTCTCATCACCGAGCAGCCGGTCCACGCTGGGAAGTTGGCGCAGTTTCTCCTGGTTCATCTGGTCAATTGTCACCTGGCCAACTTTCGGGCCAGTTCCGCCGGCGTCGCAGCGGTGACAGCCTTGTACTCGACGCCGGGGTAATACTGGTTGTAGAACTCTAGCAACGAGTCGCCCCACTCCTGCGGGTTGACCGCGATGATGCGCCGCACATCCAGGTCACCCACGCCAGCGTCATCGGCACTGCTGCCGATGGTGTAATGATACTGCTCCCACGTACCGTCCACCACCGCCCGCGCCCAGGCAGCGCCGGCACTGGGAGGAAGTAACACATAAGTGCGCTCGTACTGGACACGAGGCTGCCCCCGCCCCTCCGAAGGCTCTGGAGGCTCGACCGGAGGCTCAATCGGTTCTGAAGGTTCGTCATCAGGATATACAAACGGCTCGGCCGGGTTCGCCTGCGTATAGGTGATTAATTTCTTGGCCACGTCCGTCCCGGCCACGTCAAAATCCGACCAGGACGCACCGAAACTACCCCAGGTAAAGAGCGTCGCGCCAATGACGTAATCATCCTTCTGCAATTCCTCGTCGTACCAGACCAATTGCCGGAAATAGTACTCGGCCTTATCGGGGTCGTATTCCACCGGCCCATCATGATGTTCAGCCCAGTAGCCGCCCAACTGTTTCCACGCCCCTCCCTTACATCCCGGCGGTTTGGGGTTCACCAGCGCATCAATGCCACATTCGGTGATCGCCAGTGGCACGTTCCCCAGCCCGTTCGGGATCAGGTGTTGGCGGTAGATCTTGCGGTACCGCAACGTCGTCCAGCCCTCATCCCCCTCATCTGCGTTGGGGTCCAATTGATAACTCCCCGTCATCCACCACATCCAGGGGCAACTGTACTCGTGTAAGCCAAGGATGGCCTGGTATTGCCTGGCAACCTCGAGCGCCGGCAGGAAAGCGGGCCAGAGAGATAGGTCGGGCGAGCCGGTGGCAAAGTTCCCAATCACGCACTTTAGTCCCAGGTCAGCCATCAATCGCATGCGCTGCACCTCGAGCTGGGCGTACCATCCCAGGCCCTCCTCGTCGCTCCAAACCGGCTCGTTGTGCCCCTCCCAGTATTTTATGTGGGGATTGGATTGATACGTGGGCAATTGATCCTGAATAAACTGTTGCGCCGCCTGGAGAGGCGTCTTCCCGGTGTTCTTCTGAAGTTGGGCGTCATAGTCTCCCTGGTGCTTGCGTCCGATCACCAGAGCACCCTCCGGGACATCCCGGGCCAATCCCCAATCGCCCACGAATTTTGCTACTGCCACGCCGGCCCGGACGTATTCACTCAAGTCAGCAGCGGATCGCAGAACGTGAGGCCCTAGTTTAGTAGACATCCTGATCCTCCTTTTTCTGAATAGACTTGGCGGTTTCGCCATTGGCTTTGCCAGGCCAAAGCCACTATGAGTTTACTACAAAACGACTTGGATGACAAGGTTGGCACTCTTCAGGCTCGTGGTATAATTACCGTAACTGCTCAAGCTGTTCCAGCGCCGGCAGTT
>CAYQTW010000096.1:1194-3457 GCA_964420485.1 uncultured Anaerolineales bacterium | reverse complement strand
TGGGTTTTGCAGACGTTGCCGCGACTTTTAGTCGCCAAGCGTTTCCTATGTCCATCCTAACCGCCAGCAATCTAGCCAAATCCTATGGGCCCCAGGACATCTTTGAGCGTGTGTCTCTCGAGATTCCCCACGGAGCCAAAATCGCGCTCGTGGGGCCTAACGGCTCAGGCAAAACGACGCTGCTTCACCTGATGGCCGGATTGGAGCAGCCCACGGATGGCGTCATCCATCACGCCAAGGGCCTACGTATCGCCTATCTTCCCCAACAGGCCAATTTTTTCCCCGGCAGCGACACCGGCACGCTGTGGGAGGCGATGTTGGAGGTCTTTGCCGGCCTGCAAGCCCAAGCCGTCGAACTGCGTCGCCTGGAGGCCGCTTTGGCGGATCCTGCCAGCCAGGAAGAGGTTTTGCAGCAATACGGCCTGGCACTGGAGACATTTGAACTGGCCGGCGGCTACACTTTTGAACAGAAAATCGAGCAGGTGCTTTCGGGGTTGGCTTTCGATAAAGATGATTTCCAGCGTCCCCTGTCGCAACTCAGCGGAGGACAGAAAACGCGCGCCTTGCTGGCCCGCCTCCTGCTGGAGGAACCCGATCTGTTGTTGATGGACGAGCCGACTAACCACCTCGACCTGGCAGGCATCGAGTGGCTGGAGAACTATCTCCAGACGTGGAAGGGCGCAGTGCTCGTCGTAGCCCACGACCGCACCTTCCTCGACAACGTCGTCGAGCGAGTATGGGAGATGGAATGGGGCCGGCTGGAGCGGTATCGCGGCAACTATAGCGCCTACGTCATCCAAAAGGCCGAGCGTGTGGCTCTCCAGCAGGCAGAGTACGAGCGGCAGCAGCGATCAATCGCCCACACCGAAGAATTCATCCGCCGCAACATCGCCGGCCAGCGCAGCCGTGAGGCAAAGGGGCGGCAGAAGCGGCTGGCGCGGTTGGAGCGGGTCGAGCGACCGAGTAGGGGCGCGGTAACCGCGCCCCTACTCGACCTGGGCGACGTGGCCCGCAGTGGCGATTTGGTATTGGGCCTCTACGATCTCACCGTGGGCTACGACTCGGCCGCTTCGCTCTTTACCGCTCAAGAGTTCGAACTGAGGCGGGGACAGCGGGTGGCGCTGCTGGGAGCCAACGGCTCCGGCAAGACCACTTTGTTGCGCACCATACTGGATCAGGTCCCGCCGCTGGCCGGGCGCGTGCGGATTGGCGCGAGCGTGCATCTGGGCTACTTTCGGCAGGGACACGCGGGCCTCGACCCGGAGAAAACCGTGGTCAAGACCATCCTGGACGCTGGCGAACTAAAGATTGGCCAGGCGCGGAATCTCCTGGGCCGCTACCGCTTTTCAGGCGACGATGTTTTCAAGCGCATCAGCGATCTTTCCGGCGGCGAGCAGGCCCGCGTCGCCTTGGCCGTCCTGGCCCTGCAGGGCGCCAACGTGCTGCTCCTCGATGAGCCAACCAACCACCTCGACATCCCGTCTCAGGAGGTGCTACAAGAGGTACTCTCCGGCTTTGGCGGCACACTGCTACTCGTGACCCACGACCGTTACCTGATCCGCAACCTGGACGCCCGTGTCTGGGCCATCGAGGACGGGCGATTGTGGGAATTCAAGGAAGGGTACGATGAATACCGCGAGTGGGAGACGCAGCGGCGACAGCAAAGACGGACACGCCGGGAGAGCCGAGGCCCAACGGAGCGCGAGAGGGCACGGGATGCCCGCAAGGCTGCGGAGCGCGAGGCATCGCGACGAGCCCGCCGCCAGGCCGAACTGGAGGAGGCCATCCACCAGTTGGAGACACGCCGGGCGCAGTTGGAGGCTCGACTGGCCGTCGCTAGCGAGCAGCAGGCAGTCGAGCGGGTGCGCCAGTTGGGCGCCGAGTACGCCGGGGTCGAGGCGGAATTGGAGACGCTGCTGGCGGACTGGACGGATGTGGAGGGATGAACAACCGCCGTCCGCTACTCATCGGCCTCACGGGCAACATTGGCACGGGCAAATCCACCGTCGCTCGCGTACTGGCTGAATTGGGCGCCGAGGCAATTGACGCGGACAAGGTGGCCCACGAGGTGATGCGCGTCGGCACCCCCGCCCACGGAGCGATTGTCGCAGCCTTTGGGCCAGAGGTGCTGGCCCCCAACGGTGAGATTGACCGGGCGCGGCTGGGGGCCATCGTCTTTGCCGATCCTGCGGCGCTGGCGCGGTTGGAAGCCATTACCCACCCCGCCATTCTCGAAGCCATCAACCAGCGTGTCGCCGCCACT
>CAYQTW010000096.1:0-1184 GCA_964420485.1 uncultured Anaerolineales bacterium | reverse complement strand
GTGGTCGAGGCCATCAAACTCATCGAGGCGCGGATGGCCAACGGGTGCGACAGCGTGTGGGTGACGACCTGCCGGCCAGAGCAGCAGGTCCACCGCATCGTGAGGGGGCGGGGCTCGAGTCGGGCCGAGGCCTGGCAGCGCGTGCAGGCGCAGCCGCCGCAGGAAAAAAAGATCGCCCGCGCCGACGTGGTGATTGATACCTCTGGGAGACTCTCACAAACGCGGGCGCAGGTGCAGACGGCCTGGGAGCGGCTGACCAGAAGGGCAAGCGGTGGAGAGTGATAAAGAGAGCATCCCGCTCACGTCGCCGCTCTTGGACAAAAGAAAAAGTTCGGAGTATAATTGAGGCCAATCTGATCATTCGATCTTGAACACGAGGTGGAGCATGGCACAACGACAAGAGATTGTAACGCGACGGGCCAAGGTCAGCGATGCGGCCAAGATCGCTGCGTTCGTCAATCGCGCTCGACAAGGACAACCAGAGATTGACAAACAAGCAGTCATCGCCCGCTTTCACGATGTGGGGATTTTGCTGGCCGAACAGGATGGCAATCTGATCGGGATGCTGGGCTGGCAAGTAGAGAATCTCGTCGTCCGGGTGAGTGACTTTTTGGTCTGGCCGGCTCAGGAACGCATCGCAGTTGGTCGGGTATTGCTTTCCGAGATGGAGCGAACCGCGGCCGAGTTACAATGCGAGACGGTGCTGCTGTTCCTGCCGCGCCCGATTCCCCCCGATCTGGCCGAGTTCTGCAAAGTGTTCGGGTACGTGCCCAAGATGGTCGCCAGTCTACCTCAAGTGTGGCGGGAGGCCGCTCACGAGGCGCGGATAGAAAACGATGAGGTCATATTGATGAAGCAGATACGCTCCAACCGCGTGCTCCGCCCACTGTGATCAATTTCACTGGAGGTGAGTACATGTCTTCTGTAAAGGAACTTGGTAGCCAGCACCCGCGCCTGACAGCCTGGCTGGTACTGGCTGTTGGTATGGTGGTCATCCTCGTATGGTCCGCCCGCGATGTAGGCCTGCTGATAGGGCAGTGGGCTGCTCTGATTGTCGCCACCATTGGCCTGGCCGGTCTGTGCGTCTGGATCATTGGATGGGAGGAATAAGGGTGTTCCAGAATTTAAAGTATCCCAGGTCACAAGCCTGTCATTCTGAGCCGGAGCGGAGGCGAAGAATCTCA
>CAYQTW010000095.1:0-9877 GCA_964420485.1 uncultured Anaerolineales bacterium | reverse complement strand
CCTTTGCGCCGACGATGTGGCTGTGGATGTCCACCCCGCCGGGCATGACCACCAGCCCTGTAGCGTCAATGACCTCGGCGCCCTCGCGTATTCCTGCTGGATCTGACGATCCAGCAGGAGCAGGCGGGGCGGAGATGATCTTGCCGCCCTCGATCCAGACGTCGCGTATTTCACCATTGATCCCGTTTTGGGGATCGTAAACCTCGCCGTTGACGATGCCTAACATCGTTTCACCGCCTCATTCATTCCAGGTAGGACAAGTTGGCAACTTGTCCTCCTGATAAACTACCATCCGGGTAAGGTACTCGGCTCGTAGTTTATCTCAGAGTACACACTATGTCAACTGGGGCCTGACACAGGCAATGATCTTGCTCAACACCTCTTCGTCGGTGGGCCGGGGGGAATCCACGAGTTTCTTCAGGGGTAGGGGGACGTTGTCCATGCGATAAGCAGTGCCCGCCGCGCTGACGCCGTAGGTGGCCGTGGGCAACACCACTCGTGCCACCCGCGCCGTGAGGTTCACCTCCGGGTCGAGGACGATGGTGGGAATCTGGCTCAAGCGTTGGGCCGCCTGGCGCGGAAAGTGGGCCACCGGATCGGAAGCAATGATCAGCGCCGCGTCGGCCTCCCCACGGGCCAACACGTCCACCGCCGTGAACTCGCCCGGATTGTACTGTGGGTAGCCACGGGCGAAATTCACGGCAAAGGGGTAACCGGTCTGCCAGGTCAGCGTGCTGTCCGCCCCGGCCACGTTGCCGTGACCGCGCATGGGCATGGTGACAAATCGGGTGTGTGCGTTCAACTCGGCGACCAGGGCTATCAACTCGGCCACGTTGAGATGCTTCCCGCCTGTCTGCGTCACTCCCATGCCGAAAAAGATCACCCCCAAGCGGCAGTTCTTCATACGCTCTACGAGGTCCCGCAATTGGGCCACGCTCACTCCGCCCACCTCGTCCACGTCTAATATCTCGTCCTTCAACAGAGCGCGCAGCGTGCTCAATACCTCAAAGTCACAGCCGGGACGCACCTGCAAAAACACATCCGCCTTCCTGGAACTGACCGTGGGCCGCACGTCCACCACCACCACGGTACGATCCTTGCGTCCCTGGGGAGTGAGTTTGCCCCGCGCCAGCGCCGAGTAGCGCGAAAAGTGACGCTGGTGGGCCGCGGCGGGATTGCAGCCCCAGAAAATGAGCAAGTCAGCGCGGTGCTTGACCTCGCCCAGCGTGCAGGTGGGCTCGCCCTGGTTCTGGATGCCGATGGTGGTGGGGCCGTGGCACACGGAGGAAGTGCTGTCAATCGTCGCCCCCAGCAAGTCGGCCAGTCCGATGGCTTTGCGCTGCGCCTCGGAGGCGGTGGAACTCAAACCGTAGATGAGCGGATTGTCCGACTCGGCCAGGATGCGCGCCGTCACGTCAATAGCCTGCGGCCACTCCACCTCCCGACCATCCACCGTCGGCTGCGCGGCCTGGGTATGAGCGTTGAGAAACAATCCCCGCCCATTAGCGCAAGCCTTCTTCACCGCCGTGATGCGGTTATTCTCTACCTCAACCACGATGTCGTCGCAAAGGCAGCCGCAGAAGGGACAGACGACGTTCTCTATCTTCATAACGTTTCTACCTCCGCTTCCAGTCCCTTGGAATCGGGCATCCCTGTCCCCTGGGTCTCCGCCCCGATGAGCGCGTTGGCCGCAGGCCCCAGGGGCACGAAAATCATTCCCTGCGGAAGGTCGCCCTCCTGCAACTCTAGTTCCGCTTCGCCAAAGAGTGTGCGCACGCGGACGCGCTGGCCTGCCTCGAGTCCCAGGCGCTCCCTATCCGCGCGGCCCAGTTCCACGTATCCCGTCGCCCGGCGGTACTCGGCGGATTCTTTCCCTTTGTGGAGCGCCGTTCCCTGCTTGCTCGTGCGCCCCGTGATCAAGATGAATTCAGACATAACTATTGCCTGCCTCCTGCCATACCGTCTCCGCCGCCACCAAAAGGCGACGCCAGCACTCATCGCGCGTCTCGCCCTGTGCAAGGGCCGTGCAGATCGGGTGACCGGCCTTGATCCGCTCGCTTGAAAAAGGAATGTCCCGCCGTCCCTTCTCTCGCCAGCCCGCCGTCTCCGGCATGGTCACCGTCCGCCTGGCATAGACGATCCCCTTGCTAAAGTAGGGGCAACCCTCGCGGTTGCCCAGGGAAAAGTCGGGCAGATGACCGGCCATCGCCTCCAGATGCAGAGAAAAGATGTTCAACCCATAAGCCCGCTCCACCAGTTCCATCGAACCGGTATAGCGGGGATTTACCTCCACCAGATAGGGCACGGGGCGGCCGGCCTCGTCCCGCCCCAGAACAAAGTCCAGGCCGTTGACGCCGCGCAGGCCAAAAGAACGAGTGAGGCTCTCCGCCATCTCCCGCACCGATCCGACGAGGGTCTCTATCTCCAGTGCAGGCAGATTGAGGGGCAGAATGTTGCCGCACCAGGTGAACCCTCGCGCTCCCAGTTCCTCTCGCCCGATGAGTTGTTCCGTCAGGCCCAGGAGCACGCACCGGCGTCCATCGGCCACAAAGACCGCTGAGGCCGGCCGGCCCTCGACGTAAGCCTGCAGGACGTGAGCCTCGTCCAGCGGCTCCCCCGCCCAAGGCCGGACGCCGTGCCCACCGCCACTACGGACCGGCTTGCTCACCCAGCACCCCGCTCCTCTGGCCTGATCTTCTTCGCCTGGGAGCAAGGTGACCGGGTGAGCAATGTTTTTATGTCGGCAGACTGAGCGCAACTGGCCCCAGTCACGCACCCGACGCAGGATAGAGGGAGAGTTGCCCAGCAGGGTGTGTCCCCTGGCCAGCTCCTCCACTACGTCAGGATGGTTTTCCAGGCTGGAGATGTAGGCCACCGCCTGAAAGTTCAGGCTGCGGCTGGCGGTCAGCAGGGCTTTGGCGCTAAAGTCGAGCCGCAAGTCCCGTCTCAGCGAGTAGTTTTCTACCAACTCCTTCTGGTCGCGGTCGCCGAAGTAGTCAAGGGTGACGACGTCGTACCCTCCCCGTACCGCCGATTCGGCAATGGCCCGCGTGCTGAAACCAACGATCAAGATACGCACCGGGCAGCCATGCCTAGGCAAAGGGATGTTTGGCCTCGTCCTTCTTGGCTAAAACCTCCTCCACCTTGGGCTCCCCGGCGATGGCCCGCTCAATGGCCAGCTTGGTGGCTTCGTAGTTGTAATCGTAGATCTTTTTCTTGTCCGTGGCCTTCCAGTGGATGAACACGGAGACGATGACCACCACGTCCTCCACTTCCTCCTGCGGGATGGTGCCCTCGGCCACGCAGTCCATTACCGCCTTGGCCACCGACGCCTGGGCCGGCCCGAACATCAGCACCGCCTGCTCTGCTCCCTTTATCGTCACCTTGTTCACGATCAAGGTCGCTGGCTTGGGCGGCAGGTTGGGCTCCAGCACTGCCAGCAGCGGGGTGTGGCCCGCAGCCGGCAAGGCCAGGGAGTTCACGAATGCCTGCCCCACCAGGCCCTCCTTGGGGCCGATGACCAGGTCGATGTGGGCGACCTCGTTACCCTCGCCCACCAGGGCTTCTCCGATCAAAGTACCTGTGATCTTTGCCATAGTTATCTCTCCTTTATCTAACTTTCTCTGGCTCTCAGTGTCCTCGAACATGGCTTATCTAACGTAGAGCGATATCAGCCCGCCGACAGTACCAACTCGTGGTATCATCTACCCGCCCATTTCCCTGGCGACAGAGAAAATCCGTTCCGCGTCCAGCACCAGGTCGTTCTGCTCAAAGAGGCGGGCGACGCAAGAGCGGTGGATCTTCATCTTCAGGCCGCCGATCCCCAGCGCGCCAAAGATGACTTTGCCGTACTTTTCCTTCCCGTTCCAGTGTGGCTTAATCCCCTCGACGCCGAGGGGTGGCACGGCGTTCACGTCGCCAAGCACGCGGAGCGTCGGGTGCTCTACCCAGACCGCCTCCGGAATCAGCGTGATCCCGGCCGCGCCGGCGCACAGCACCCCGTAGGCCCCATCCAGGGCACTGCGGACCCCCTCCGCGCCGGCCGCGCCGGCCGCGCTGACCTCCACGCCGAAGCGTTCCTCAATCGCAGCACAGGCCGCCTCCGCCCGCTCCAGTTTGCGGGAGGTGAGCGTCACCTGCGCCCCCTCCGTGGCCAAGAAGGCCGCCGCTCGCAGCCCTACCGGGCCTGTCCCGGCCAGGACGACGACTTTCTTGCCTTCCACCTCACCCACTGAGAGGATCCTGGCCACAGCAGCGGTGGCGGTGGTGTTACAGCCGTTGGAATCCATCATCACCGAGACCCGCACCGGGCCAAAGAAGGCTTTTGTGGCGGCCTTCAACATCGCCTCGCCCGTGGCGACGTCGGAGCCCCCGATGAAAACGGCCGAGTTCTTCAGGTCGTCTCCGCCCCGGGTGAACATTGCCCCATAGACCAGATCGCGCACGTCATCCGGCGTCACCCCGCCGTACTGGAGCACGTGATCTACACCAGCATCGTAGGCCGTTATAGCGTCGAAAACACTGGCGAATTTGTCACTGTCCAGTTGAAGCAGTAACTTTTTCATCTCTACACTCCACCGAATGGAAAGGCGGGGATTGAGAGAGGGCCCTCAATCCCCGCCGAGGAAACCATTTCATCACTGAGATGGTATTCCTCCTGAACTCGACAGATGATGGGCTAGACCGCCACGTTCCACTGGCAGTAGCCCTTCTTGCCCATTCCGATACCTGTGACGTACGGCACGTTCCTCTTGATCAAGGAGGTGACGGCACAGTGCTTGCAGCCCCTGACTGGCGAGCCAGGAACACCCGGACTGAGAGCGATGCAGTTGGTCATCAAGGTGGCCGTGACAACCTCAGGCGTCAGGAAACAGGGGAAATCAGCCATGCTCATCAGAGCCGCAAAGCGCTGGGTGATAGCGCAGGCTGGATAGGTGTAGCGTTGCGGGTTCATGATGACCTCATTGTTGTCAATGGGGCTGAGATCCACCGCGACACCCTTGATCTTGCCGCCCTTGCCCATGGGCTTGATGTCCAGGATCTTTTCCCCACGAGCCAGGATGTCTATAAAGTCAACGTTGTGCAGTTCATCCGCCTCGCCGCGGTCAGGGTGCATAGCCACGTAGTTGTAGAAGCGCTTGTTCAGCAGGTCCACGACCATGGGCACGGTGAAAGAGTCCAGCCACAGAACATAGGCCGTCGCGCAGGCCGGCGCACCAGTGGCCACCGCCAGCACATCGTAAGGGCTCTTGTAGGCACCTTGATTCAGGCCCTGCTTCAGGGTGTTCTCGAGGGACTGAGTCACGGCATCGTAGATGGCGAAGGCCATGTCGTCCTTGAACATGTTGAAGGATGATTGGGCGATGTGGTGGCCAACGTCACCGACGCAGTAGGCCGGGACAGTCACGATGTTGGCCTCATGCACCCCCGCCTTCATCGCCGCCAGCACGAAGGGCTTCATCTTCTCCTTGTACTGGGCCATGTACTTGGCCGTGTCAAAGGAGGTATGGGGACCATGCCCGCCCAGGTTGTGGGTGGCCATGAGTTTATTCTGCGCAGCCACCGGCTCACGATAGATGAACTGTATCTGATCAATCTCGGCCTGCTCCGCCTCAGCCGCCGTCTTGCCAGCCTCCAGAGCCGCTCGGAAGGCCCCGCCAAAGCCGTAGGAGGTGTTCATGCCCCAGGACTTGGATGACAGAATGGTCTTCTTATGGTCCTCAGGGATGTCCATCTTGGACAGAATCTGGTTGACCACATTGGACACGGAGCCGACGGACATGGCAAAGTCCACCACGCAGGTCATGCCGTACATCCCGCCATATCGCCGCACTACCTCACGACCGATGAGGGCCTTGTTCGCAGCGATGGCATCAATGAACTTCCACATCGAAGCCTTGAACTTGGGATCCTCATCGTAAAGGATCTCCAGGATGGGCGGGGTCTGATAGTGCTCGACGAAGGGGTCGTCTTCGGGGCGGATGGTGTCCGTCAGGCCCATCAGGATGTTATAGTGGGCGTTCACCGACTCCACGTGCAGGTCGAATACTTCCTTCGACTGGCCCTCGCCCGGCTTCATCGCGTTGACGGCATCCACGTAGGGCTTGCAATCAGCGATCTTGAAAGGCCCCCCCCTCTTCTCTCTGATGACGCCGAGGACCGCCTTGGCGGCCCCAACACCCTCATTAACCATCTTCTCGTATACTGCCATTTCGTTTTTCCTCCTTAGATTTAACCTGCCTCGATACACTAAACTACGTACAAGCGAACTCACGACGTACTATCTGTCCAGTTCCCACCCCCTTTCTAGTCGAGACGCCGCCAACCCTGGCAAGGTCAAACTTGCCCGTTATTCCGAGCAAACAAATCACATCGCCAGCATAAACAACGTCCCACAGTTGGTGCGCTAGAGTCGTGGAGTGATCGGTGTGACCCAACACGAATCACAACGCACAACCGTGAAAGTTACACGGCTTGCCAATTGGCTAAAGAGACTCCCCGCGTAGCGGGAATTTGATCCTGGAATATGAGAGGGTTACAAAGTATAGATGAAACTACAAATACTTTGGCGGCTCGGCTGTACGAGGGCGGATTGTGGCACAGCCTCGCGGTCCCATCCGTCGGGTAGCCGCTCGTTCAGTTGTCCTGAACCTGGAACGTAGGGTAAACACAAAAAGCCGGGCTGCATGTATCCTGGCAGCTCGGCCGTATCAAAACGGATCGTACTACAGCCTCGCGGTCCCATCCGTCGGGTAGCCGCTTGTTCAATTATCGTGGACTTATTATACATGAAAAATGGGATTGTGTCAAGTATTTTTTAGATTAATACTTGACACTGCGCAGAAAAACTGCGCTCTGCGTCGCCGATTTGGCCGACAGACTGAGCATCACTCATTCACCCATTTGGGCATTTTACCATCAGCCAGACGCCGGCCAGCAGGGCCATCAGGCTGCCAAAGCCAAGTAGCCGCTGATCCAGTCGGCGATCATCCCCACGCCGCTGACGAGGGCCACCCGGCGAGCCAGGTTTCGCTCCTGGGCGCCCTCGGCGCGCTGCAGTCGCCATCCCCACACCACATTCAACCCGGCCGAGGCCAGCACGATCAGCCCGCAGACCAGCCCCACGAAAGGCAAAACCGGATGCCTCGATGGCACCGGCGCCAGATCAGACGAGAAGAAGAGCACCACGTCCTGCGCCCCGCCATAGAGCATCAACAGCCCGCCCAGCCCTAACACAACCAGCCAGGCCCAATGGTGAAATCCTTGTTTTTCCATATCCCCACCCACCCAACATCCGCGCTAGCCGCCGCCGCGCATACTTTAGCGCCGTCCTTTCATCCAATCCTGGATATCAGCCTCCATCCGCTCCAAAGTCACCAACCTGGCATTCATCTTTCGGGCTTCTTCTTGAGCAGCGGCCGTAAACCCTTGCCTGGCAAAGAATACGTAATGGACATTCCACCGGTCGCCGGGCAGCACCTTGCCCGTCTTGGCCGCCAGAGTCCGGATCACGTTCCGTCCCACCGCGCCGGCACCCCATTTGCACTCCCCCAGCAGAATGTCTCTAGTCCGCCAGTTGATTGCCACAACATCAATCTGGGCTTCTTGTGACCAGAAACTCCCAATCCGCTCCGGCAGGAAGGGCAACGCACCGACGTCCGCCTGGACTGCAACCCACTCCCGACACAGTTCTTCAACTGGTAATCCAGCACGTGCCGCTGGATCATGCCGGCCAGTGATCCGGTCAGGATCAGAAAGACGGCTGATCGCTCTTTGAGTTGATGGTCCCAGGCGCCCTGGATCAGGCTCGGCACTTGTGAGTCGGCCTGCATCACGTAGGTAAATTCATCCAGAATCAGAACCAGTCGCTCCTGGGCGGACACTCGCCGGACCTCGTCCAGGGCTGCTCCCCACGAGGCATAACTGAATGTCGGCTCAATCTGGGCGCCTGGGTTGAGGAATTGGAACAAGGTCTGCGAAAAGGCACGGAGCTGGTTGGTGGCCGAGGTTTGCGTGGCCATCCAATACAGAAACGTCCCCGGCTTGTCCGGGGAGGGGTGACGCTCCCCCGGCCGGGATAACCAATGGGTCACCAGGCGCGTTTTCCCAATCCGCCGCCGGCCGTATAGGATGAGGAATTGAGCACCTTGACGCTGGTACAGGTCATCCAGCAGATTCAGTTCCATCTCGCGGTCTACAAAGTTCATGACCCCTCCTGGTTGGCGGACGCTAGATTTAGGAGTACATACGGTATTATACTCTACTTACACCTTATGGACAATTCGAGACCAACAGGCTCCAACCTCAACCTTAACTTGACACTCTTCTCCCCTGTGCTACAATCTGAGCAAATATGTTTGACAGGCTCAGAGAAATGCCACATATCGCCTGGATTGATCTCTCCACCGCCGCCGTCTCCCTCCGGCCCCCGGATGCCGACTTGACCGCCCGCTTCCTGGGCGGACGGGGGCTGGGGGCCGCGCTGCTCTTCCGCCATCTGGCCGACCCGACTGACCCCTTTGCGCCCGGCAACCCTCTCATCTTTGCCATTGGCCCGCTGACCGGCACGCCCTGGCCGACGGGGTCCCGCACCCACGTCACTTTTCATTCCCCCCTCACAGGTATCTACGGATACGCCAACGCGGGTGGCTTTTTCGGGACGGCCCTGCGCCGCGCCGGGTACGACGCGCTGGTCATCACCGGCCGCGCCAAACAGCCTGCCTATCTGGAGGTGACGCCGGACGGCATTGCCATCCGGCCCGCCAATCACCTGTGGGGACTGGGCATCCACGCCACCCACGAGGCGCTGGCGACCAATGGCGCGCGCGTGGCCTGCATCGGCCCGGCAGGGGAAAACGGTGTGCGCTTCGCCGCCATCATCGGCGACGGGAGCCGGGCAGCGGCTCGCTGCGGCGGTGGCGCGGTGATGGGCAGCAAGAACCTCAAGGCGGTCGTCGTGCGCGGCAGGGGCGCGGTGACCGCGCCCCTACCGGCCGAGTTCCGCGCGTTGGCCCGCCGCGCCTTTGAGCAGGTGCGAGATCATTCCAACGTCACCGGCCTGCGCGATTGGGGCACTGTCAATTTGGTCACCATCAAAAACCGCTCCGGTGACCTGCCGGCCCGCAACCACCAACTGGGCCAGGTGCCCTGGGCCGACCGGGTGGACGCCCAGGCCATCGCCCGCTACACGCACAAGACCAAGGGCTGCTTTGCCTGCCCCATCCGTTGCGGGCGCGTCACCCGCGTCGAGAGCGGCCCCCACGCCGGCGACCTGGAGGGGCCAGAGTACGAGTCGCTGGACGCGCTGGGGCCAATGTGCTGGATAAACGACCCTGAGGTCATCATCCACGCCAACCGCCTCTGCAACGACCTGGGGCTGGACACCATCTCCACCGGCGTCACAATCGCCTGGGCGATGGAATGTCACCAGCGCGGCCTGCTCGACGACCCGGAGTGTTCACTAGAGTGGGGCGACGCGGACACAGTTCTGGGCCTCATCCAGCGCATTGCCCACCGGCGTGGCCCTTCGGCTTCACTCAGGACAGGCTTGGGCGACCTGCTGGCGGAGGGAGTGCGCCGTGCCGCGCAGACCATCGGCGGGGACGCGGCGCGCTACGCCATGCACGTCAAGGGAATGGAAATCCCGCGCCAGGAGCCGCGCGTCGCCAAGGGGTTCGGCCTGGGCCACGCCACCTCCAACCGGGGAGCCGACCACCTCTACGGACTGCCGACGATAGACCTGGCATCCAACCTGGACGCCGCCAGCCGTCTCTTTCCCCCGGAAATCATCCCCGCGCTGATGGATCCAGACGACGAGACCTACAAGCCTGACCTGGTGGTTTTCAGCGAGCACTATTGCGCCGTGTCCGACGCGCTG
>CAYQTW010000094.1:0-9884 GCA_964420485.1 uncultured Anaerolineales bacterium | reverse complement strand
GCATTGCCGCGAAGCCCGCATCCGCCTGCGAGGTTATTAACTCCCCGCAAGTCACCCAGTCACCCAGTCATCACCCGCGCCACCGCGCCCCATTCTTCGATACTGAGTGTCTGCGCCCGCCGTCGCGGGTCCACGCCCACCTCCCTCAACTTGGCCGCCACATCATCGGGCGACCGTCCGAGACAGGCGGCCAGCCCGTTGTGCAGTTGCTTGCGCCGTTGGGCAAACCCCGCCCGCACGACGCGGAAAAAAGCGTCCGTATCCTGCACAGGTGGCCTGGCGTGGAGGTCTATCCGCACCACCGCCGATTCCACCCCTGGCGAAGGGTAGAAACTACCCGGTTTGATGCGAAACAACAGTTGCGGCCGCCCGTAGAACTGTACGCTCACCGCCAGCAGACTCATCTGCCCCGGTTGCGCGACAATGCGCTGCGCCACCTCCCGCTGCACCGTGACCACCACCCGCACCGGCTTGAGCCTGGCCTCCAGCAGATGACGCAACACGGCCGAGGTGATATAGTACGGCAGATTGGCTACCACCTTGTACTGGAGGTTGGATACTGGAGGCTTGTCCTGAGCGTAGCCGAAGGGTTGGGTGCTGACCAGGGCGGCGGGGTCGAGCGCCAGGACGTCTCCCTGGATCAGCGTGACGTTATCACAGCCGGCCAACACGTCCCGCAGTGCGGGCATCAGTCGCTGGTCCAGTTCGACGGCGACCACGTGCCCGGCCTCCCGGGCCAGTCGTTCGGTCAGCGCTCCTAATCCCGCGCCGACCTCTAGCACCACGTCGGCGGGGGTCAGTTCTGCGGCGGCGACGATCTTTATAATCGCGGCCTCGTTCACGAGGAAATTCTGGCCCAGCCTCTTGCTCGGCCGGAGGTCCCATCGTTCCAGCAGCCTGCGCACGTTCATTGCCTGGTCCTATGGCCCGAGCCTGTAGTTGATCCAATCGGGCACGGGAGTCAACAGGTAAACATCCACCCAGCGATACCACAGCACCAGATTGTCGTCGTCGTACCCCAGGTCAATCCGCCGCCCCTTGATCCCACCGCCCGTGTCACCGGCGATGCCGACGCCATAGCCGGGCACATAGACCTGGCTGTGCAAATTGATCTCTCGCGGGTCCACGGCGACGATGCCATGCTGCATCGTCATCCCCGTGGCCGTGCGTCCATAATACGCGCTCGTCGTGGGCGTGCCGGCCGTCCCAGCCGAGTAAGAGGTCGCCAACATGCGGATCACCCGCCAATACTCGACCGGCCCAGACGGAGTGTCGAGCGTGCGGACGACGATCTTTGTTCCGTACCCAAAAGTCTTGGTCGTGGGCGGGACAGCGACGTACTCGTCCTCGACCGTCCGTGCTATTTCGTGACCGTCCTCACAGCGGACGCGGATGCGCCGTTCAAAGATGCCGGGTGCCCCTTCCTGCAGCACCCGCTGGTGGTCAATCTCCATGTCCGGGTCAGCCTGCCATATCGAGTCGAACGGGATAGGCTCCTGCTCGATCAAAAAATGCTCGCTGACGCGCACCACGCGAATCGTGGTATCCTCTCCCAGGGCGGCGTCGAGTGTAGGAGTGGTATAATCCTGACCGATGAGAACCACCCGCAGGTCGGCCAATACCTCGCCCACGTGCTCTCGATGGGTGCGGGTGCGGAGCGTCCGCCCGTCCACCTGCACCGCCACCGGCACGGAACGATCAACGTAGACCTGCTGCCCGGCCGCCATACGCTCACCCAGCCCCGGCCGGACATCATCGGCCAGGTATAGCGTCAGCCCGGCCCGGCGCAACGCCTCCCCGACGGTGGGGGCAGTGGTGTAGAGCGTCGTTGCTCGGCCATCCTCGTGCAGCGTGAAAGGGACGGCGCGGTGGACTGTGATGCTGGCGGGATCGGGACCGGCTGCCAAAAAGTCTCCCTCGACCTCCACCTCGTCGTGTGGCCCCAGAGATACCCGCACCTCCTCCAATACCGCCTCGACAGACGTGGCGTGGGTGCGCACCGTGATCTCGTGCCCGTCGGTACTGATGCGCACGGGATGAGCCCGCCGCACATCCACCACCAGTTCTGGTTCAAGCGCCGTATCCAACGCCGGGGTGACAATGTCCTCGGGCTCGAGCGTGATACCGGCGTCCATCAGCAGCGTGGCGACAGTGTCCTGCTGAGTGTGCAGTCGCCGCGCCTGGCCCTCCACCACCAGCGTCACCGGCATCAGCGTCGTCTGATAGCCAGCCGCCAGCGTGCCCGCGACGAGCACCAACGCCACAAAAGCCACGAGACCATGGCCCCGTGGCCGATATGCGTGCCTGGGCGCGGCAATTGCAGTTATCTCCATAAAAAGTTTTTCCGGAAACACAACAACGAATTTGGAAAAAAGCGA
This sequence comes from uncultured Anaerolineales bacterium, assembly GCA_964420485.1. Lineage (GTDB taxonomy): Bacteria > Chloroflexota > Anaerolineae > B4-G1 > B4-G1 > CAYQTW01. The sequence goes on along the minus strand of CAYQTW010000094.1, from coordinate 7,506 downwards.
ATCAAGACCAGTACGGTTCAGATAAGATGCGACCTCTTGGCTTTTGGGTAGCAGGCCAACCCCGTTGGCCGTCTTTGGGCTAGAACCGCCCAACGGGGTTGGGCTTCTACCCTTAACTGGACCGTATTGGAATTAAGAGCGGATTGAGAGCCAGAAATTCGTTCCTTTCCAAATTCGCTGTAGTGTTGATAAAATGGCCGTGCACCCCCCGTCGAATCGACTCACCCGGCTTACCGAGACCACCCGGCTCCGACCAGGCACCCCTGCGACGCCCAGGAGTGACTCCTTACCGCTGCTTCCTCCCGGACCTGACGGGGTTCGAAGGCTCCTGCCGCGCAGGACCCAATCTTCAACACCGTCTGACCTCGGCAGTATCGAGCAACTCGACCCTCGGGGGGGAGTTCGACCCCGCTATGGCGGTTTGCGGGTACAGGGCACCGCCAGCTCCCCATCTAGCACGACCACCATCATGCTACCGCAGGAAAGACGAAATGTCAAATCGGCGGTTGGCGGGCTTTGCGGGCGGAACGAGAGAAGCCACCTGCACAGGACATCTGCAGGTGGCTTCTGCGTGTTCGGACAGGCTCTCTCAGGGAGAGGGGAACTCGCGCAGAATCAGGGGCAGGAAAATCTGACGAGTCGCTTGCGTGGCGATCAGGGCGTAGGTGCCCAGGCGGTCGGCAAAGATCACCACCTCGTCTGCCTCCTCGTCCACCACGAAACTCTCCATCGGCTCCCAGCCGCCGGTCGTCTCGTCGTAATAGACTGGCTGCAGGTCGGCCTCCGTGAAACCTTGCTCTGTCACATCCTCCTCGTCGTAGGGGATGCGGATCACCGCTGGCTGGCTCAAGTCACTGGTAACCGGCTCGCCCTGGTCATTTGTAGCGCCAATCTCGTAAGGCAGGCTCACGAGAGTGATCGCCTCCGACGACGAGGTTGAACCTGCAGCGGCGGCAGTCACGCTCCCACCCTGCCCCTCGGCGAACAAGCGGTTGTGATGGCGGAGAGGAAAGTAATCCTGGATCCAGAGGGGCACAAACAGATCTATGAGCAAATACACCTTTAGTCTCAGCGTTATTTTGTAGTAAGGATTGATGCCGCGGACTGGAGACATCAAACCCGCCGACGCGGCCTCTCTGGCCGGCAGCGCGCCGGCTGGAATGTAGGCCGCGACCTCGTCGGGCAACTCTCCGTAGAACGGCCGGTCAGGGTCAACCGATTGCACCAGGTCCGTGGCCAGGGTGTAAGGTTGGGTCAGGAGCAGATCCAACTCCACGTCCGCCGTGTCCACCGCCACCACGGCATAGGTGACCCACAGGCTGGCGCCCACCTCGTAGATCGCGCCGACCGTCCAGACTTGCCCTTGCAGAACTGGCAGGCTGTACACCGTGCTCCCGGTTATCGGCATCGCCACCCAGGTCTTGGTGTGCCCGTCCACGGTCGCGGCCCACACCAGCGCCGGTACCCGGGACGTCACCTGCTCTCCGGCGTCCAGGCTGAGATGGCCGTTGATCGTGGCGTCGCCGCGCCGGAAGCGCAACTCGACCTCTTGGATCGGCGTGTAGGTCGTGAGGGTGACCCGCTGCGGCTCCGGGGTGATCCAGGGCTGCTCCTCTTGCCACTCCGGCGGCCCAAAGGCTGTCACCAGGTAATCGCCATAGTCCAGGGTGAGGGTGAACTGGCCGTCCTCTCGAGTGATCGCCTTATCGCCGCCGGTGGTCGGTGCGTTCAGGTTGATGGCCGTCACTGCCACCCAGGGCAGCGGGGCACCGTCCGGGTCGAGCACCGTGCCGGTGATCTTGGCTACACTGGAAACGACGGGCAAGGAGACGGTGATCGCCGTCGTGCCCGTGGGGACTATTGCCCGCACCACGCCGGGCCGCGCCAGGTAGCCGGATTGCGGGTCAATGTGGTAGGCCAGCCACCAGGTACCGTCGCTGGCCCGCAGGTCGCCGGCGCCGGTGGCCGGGTCTACCCGCGTCGCAGTCCAACTGGACTGGCTCCAACCCACGATCTGCCCGTCCCAGTTCGTGACCGCTTTCTGTTCGGCTTCATCCCATAACTGGCCGTGGATGGTCACGTCCGCCACCCGCAGGGGGACGGTGATGGGAACGCTCACACCTGCCCCCACCTTCACCTGGGGGACGGTCTGGGCCAGGTACTTGCCCGGTTCACATTCTGACGGCGCAAAGCCATCCAGTTCCTCGATGCCGGGGTTCGGCAGGACGGCCAGGCGGAAGGTGCCGGAGATGACCGGCAGGTCAAAGGTGTCATCCGTGAAACGGCGATAGTCGTAGGTGGCCGGTTCGCCGGCTTTGAAGGCCGCGACCAGGCCGCAGGCGTCGATGGCCGGAGGCCCGCCTTCCTCCTCCGTCAGCGTCCCCAGGATGTGCGAGTCGGCTGGGGTGACGCGCAGCAGGATGTCGTTCACCGTCTCGCCGGGCTCGACGGACACGACGGCTTGCCATTGCAAAAGATAGGGCATGTAATCGTCGCCCTCGCCCAGGGCCACCGCCACCCACCAGGTGCCTGCCTGGACGGTGAGGGTAAAGTCCCCGTCAGGCTCCTCCGTCGTGGTGGCCCGGCTCGGCAAGAGCGAGGTCCGATCCAGATTGTAGGCCACAACTTGGACTCCTGACACACCCTGGTCGTCCGGCGTCAGCACTTGGCCGCTCAGGGTGGCGATATCCCCAAGCGGGGTCAGGTAGAGGTCTCCCAGATCCCAGGGTTCTTCTTCGGAAACGTGCCCCTGCTTCGGGATGGGGGGAAGATAGAAGAGGAGGTTCTCGGGCCGGACGGTTACCACGTACAGGCCGGCGGGCACGGTCAGAGTGAAAAAGCCTTCAGGGTCTATCCGCTCTGACACGCTCGTCAGACCTGTAGCCGTGACGGTCACCGGGAATGTCGGGGTGATCAGAGTCCCGGCGATCAGCACCCGGCCCACAATCTGGGCGCTGGGCATCTGGAAGGTAAAGTCCACCGTCTCCGTATAAGGCCCGCCGGTGAGAAAACTGGCCAGTTGGGTACCGGTGGGGGCCACTGCGTCTGGTGGATCGGTGGTGTCGGTCACCACGGCGCTCACCCACCAGGCACTGAGCCCGGAGGGTACGGTCAGCGTGTAGGCGCCGCTCGCATTTGTCAGCGTCGTTTTTTCGTCGCCTCCCACCGTCTTTTTAGCGACGATGAGCGCGTTCTGCACCGGCTGCGGCGTGGCTTCGTCGGTCAGCGCGTGGCCTTGTATCACGTTATCCGTGTCGACGATCTCGGGGCTGGCCGCTACAGGATCGTCAAGATCTGGGTTTCTCGATGGCAACGGCATAGCCAGGGCCAGTTGGGACACCAGCGAGAACAGGAGAGAGATGAGCAACAGACTGCGAACGAGGCGAGACTTTTGGGACATTGTACGTAACCTCCTTGGTTGAATGTGGTTATTACGATGATCACATTATATCACACTTCCGGCCTACTGTGTAGATGCTACCACTCTTGCGCGAGCGGGGTTGTGTGATAAAATTGACGTAGGAGGCTGTGGATGCCCATTCGAGTACTATCGGAACAGGTCGCCTCACAGATCGCCGCCGGTGAGGTCGTGGAACGTCCCTCGTCTGTGGTCAAGGAACTGGTCGAGAACAGCATAGACGCCGGCGCCCGCGACGTGCGGGTAGAGACGCGCGCCGGCGGCAAACAATTCATCCGCGTCACCGACGACGGCTGCGGCGTGCCGGCCACAGAGATTGAACTGGCCTTCCAGCGCCACTCGACCAGCAAACTGATGACGGTGGACGACCTGGCCCACATCACCACCTTGGGCTTTCGCGGTGAGGCCCTGACCTCCATCGCCGCCGTCAGCCGCGTGACCTGCGTGACGCGGGCAGCCGGTGAACCGGTGGGGACGCTTCTGCGACTGGAAGGGGGTCGCGTGGTGGCCCGCCAGGAGAGCGGGCGGCCCCCGGGCACGGCGGTGACGGTGGAGGATCTGTTCTTTAACGTCCCGGCCCGCCGCAAATTCCTGCGCACCGACCGCACCGAGCGCAGGCACATTGACGGCTGGCTCACCCGCTACGCCATGGCCTACCCGGCTTTGCGCTTTACGCTGACCCACGATGACCGCGTCGCGTTCCAATCGCCCGGCAACGCCCGTTTGCGCGACGTGCTCATCGCCGTCTACGGGCTAGAGATCGGCGCCGCCGTCCTCGAAGTCCAGCCACCGGCAACCGGCATCCAGACCACCGGTTTCGTCAGCCCGCCATCGCTGCACCGGGCCAACCGGGGCTACATCACGCTCTTCGTCAACGGGCGCTGGGTGCAAGACGTGCGCCTGACTTATGCCGTCATCCAGGCCTACCACACACTGCTCCCCACCGGGCGCTACCCGCTGGCAGTCGTGATGGTGCGCCTCCCGCCGGAAGACGTAGACGTGAACGTGCATCCCGCCAAAACAGAGGTGCGCTTCCGCGACGGCGACGCCGTGTTCCGGGCCGTGCAAAAGGCAGTGCGACACACACTGATCGAGCGTTCCCCAGTGCCCATCGTCGCCCGCCCACCAACTTCCTGGCCTGCATCCACTGATCAATGGCAGGAGCGCCGCGAGCGTCTGGCCGGATTGAGGCCGCACCTGACCGGGGAACAACTGCGCCTCGAAGGAGCGCAATTACCACACCCCCTCGAGACGCCGGCCGGGAAACTCCCGCCGCTGCGGGTGATAGGGCAAGTAGGCGTCACCTACATCGTGGCCGAGGGGCCGGAGGGGCTGTACCTGATTGACCAGCACGCCGCCCACGAGCGGATACTGTTCGAGCGGTTGCTGGCGCAGCGACAGCGGGCGGAGGTGGCCTCACAAACACTGCTAGAGCCCCAACCCGTCGAACTGGCGCCCGAGGCGGCCAGCCTATTGCAGGAACACTTGGAAACGTTGACCAGCCTGGGCTTCCAGATTGAGCCTTTTGGTAGAACGACAATGCTGGTGCGGGCGCTCCCGGCAATCGTGGCAGAGATAGACCCGGCCCAGGTGTTGGCGGACGTGGCGGCGGCGCTAGAGGCAGGTGACGCGCCGCTGGCGGGCACGGTCGAAGAGATCGTGGCGCTCCACGTCTGCAAGCGGGCCGCGATCAAGGCCGGGCAAGTGATGGCGCAGACCGAGATGGAGGAACTGATCCGGTCGCTGGAGCAATGCGCCAGCCCGCGCACCTGTCCCCACGGGCGGCCCACGATGATTCACCTGAGCGTGGAGCAACTGGCCCGCGAGTTTGGGCGGTAGAACAGCGGATTGCAGGACAACAACGGATAAGGGTGTTCCAGAAAAATAATCATCCCGGTGTCATTCTGAGCAGCCTGCCCTGAGCGTAGCCGAAGGGGAACGCAGTGAAGCGGAGAATCTCACCTCACAGTGCCCAAACCGTCTGTCCAAGGCGAGATTCTTCGCCTCCGCTGCGCTCCGGCTCAGAATGACAGGCTATGACCTGGGCTTGCCCTGATCTTGTCGAATGGGATACTTTAAATTCTGGAACACTCTAATGAACCTGCGACTGGGATTTGTTCTAGCCCTGACCGTTCTCATCTACATCGTCGAGACCTCGGCCTACGCGGCCCGCCTGGCAGGTATACGCACTCGTCGGCCCGCCCAAGCCAGGTCTCTGTACAACTTGCTGGCCCTCTCCGCCCGCGCCGCCAATGCATTGCAGACCACACTACTGGCGGGGTTGGTGGACCAGGCGGTGGCTGCGGGCGTGGTGACTGACTTGACAGATGTCATGCGGTTGGTCCTTCTAGCGGCTGTGGTCGGGATCGGGGTGGGGGCGGCGCTGGTGACTTTTTCTTCGCGGCTGCTGGAGCGCGCGATCTATTCTTATGAACGACGACAATCCCTGCCGCGCGTGGTCCTGCACGGCCTGAGCGTCGAGGGGCTATCACAGGCGCGGGAGGAACTGCGCCGTCCACGGGCCCGCACCATCTTGTGGGCCGCCCAGCACCGTCTCCCCTGGCGCTGGATTTTGCTCACTGTGCTGGTAGCTGCTCTCTACGCCGTCGCCGGCCCGGCGGCGCAGATCGCCAGCGTCATCACACCCCAGGGAATCCGCACCGTGCTCACACTGCCTTCATTCCTCACCGGCATTGGCACCGTGTTGATGGTACTCTTGGTGGATCCACTGACCGCCTACGTGGTGGATCAGGCGCTGCGGGGCGAGCGCCCTCCCTCCGATGTGACCACCGTCACCGTCTGGCAGATCGGCGGGCGACTGGCAGGAACGCTGTTGGCCCAACTCCTACTGATCCCCGTGGCGACGCTGCTGACAATGGTGACGGGCTACCTGGTGCGGTAGCCGCGATTTCCATATCGCGCGAGTGCGTTTCATACGGGTTGGTAGGGGCGGGGTTACCCCGCCCCTACGTATGGTTTCCTAACCGAGATGAAATACACCCATATCGCTCCTAGCGGTAGAGGAACCACGTGGCGATGGCGTCGCCCCACAGCAGCGTGATGACAGCGCCGGCGATCAGGAACGGCCCATAAGGAATGGCGTCGCGCCGGCCGCGCACGCGGGTGATCAACAGAACCAGACTGACCACTCCCCCGATGAGCGTGCCCAACACCAGCGCCTCAATGACCAGCGGGAAGCCGGTGATCAGCCCGATAAAGGCAGCCAGTTTGACGTCGCCGCCGCCCAACGCCCCACTGCCAAAGAGAGCATTGCCCACCAACGCAGCGGCGAGGAAGAATGTGAAACCAATCGCTCCACCCGCCAGTGCATACTCCCACCTCATCCCCGTCATCTCCGGGGGGAGGAAACCGGCGCCGGCGGCAAAGAGAATGGCCGGATACATCACCACGTTGAGGATCAGCCGCCGCTCAATGTCAGTGATGAGGATCAGGGCCAAGATGGCGCTGTAGAGAAGGTAGAGGATCAGTTCGACGGAGGAGCCGAATACGATCCAGAGGTAGCCGTAGGCCACCGCCAGCCCAATCTCGACCAGGGGATGGCGCAGGCGGATGGGTGCGCCGCAGGCAGGGCAGTTGATGCGCCCGATCAGGTAGGCGGGTAGAGCCAGCCACTGCCACCAGGAGCGCACCCGCCCGCAATAAGGGCAGTGAGGACAGGTCAGTCGCCGCCGGGCAGGCAGATCGCAACCGAGTTGATTGACCAGGCCACCGGTGAGGAGACCCAGGAGTACGAGCAGGATGGTCATTGAGAGACATTATAGAATGAGATACGATAAATGACAAACGCTCATAAAGCGCTTGCTTTTTGGCGATGTTGTGCTACACTTTCAATGCTTGCCGGAAAACTTTGACTCGCTCGAAGAATTCTGGGGATTCTGGGATACTCATAGCAGCGCTGACTATGAAGGTTTTATGGAGACTGTTAAAGTAGACTTTGATTTATCTTGAAGTAAAACGTATTGTGCCGTAGCAAAAGACGTGTTGCGTCAAGTGCGAACTCGAGCACATCAGCAAGGAGTATCCACAGAGACCTTGATCAACCAGCACTGTGACGCACATCATCCGTT